>NZ_JBKQBJ020000007.1:0-261483 GCF_046825355.2 Flavobacterium sp. C3NV
AACAAACTGCTCAAACAAGCATTTGCCTTAGCATCAAAAAATGAATACTATTTACAAAATAATTAAAAATAAATTTGCTTTTAAACACAGTTCATTTCGACCGGAGGGAGAAATCCTCGCAAGTAGCTCCGTTCCTAAAAGCCAATCTTTGTCAAGTTTCTAACGAGGATTTCTCCCTCCGGTCGAAATGACAAAATTGTAGATAATTGAATCCAGATTGAGATTATTTAACCTTAACTTATAATTTCTTATATCACTTATATGGTTTAAATCCCGCTTTCTTTGGAATTTCTAAATTGAACCTGACAACTCTCCAATTCTTCCTCAGAACTATGTCTTTTATAATACACATAAACAATCACCGAAAGAATACAAATAATTCCCTGAATCGCCACTGTATTTCTGGTTCCTATAATATGTGAAACATAGCCAATAATCAAACTTCCAACAGGAATCATTCCCTGATACGCCATCAAATAGTAACTAATACTTCTGGAACGCATGTTTACCGTACTTTGTGTCTGAATGTAAATGTTTATAGATGAGGTTTGTGCCATCATACCTACACCACTCAACGCCATACAAATAAGTGCAACAGTTAAACTATTCGAATAGGCGAGGATAATGATGCTAAAACCTAATAACAAGCTCGCAGCGATCATTATTTTCCCCATATTATCTGCTTTTTTAAGATTAGCCAAATAAATAGCCGATAAAATAGATCCAATTCCGGCGGCGCTTTCGAACCAACTGAAAGTTTGAGCATTTCCGCTAAAAATATCTTTCGCAAAAACCGGCATTAAAGTATTAAAAGAAATCACAAACAAACTGCTGCACATTAACATCAGAAGCATTTTGGCCATTTCGGTTTCTTTTCTCACGTAATCCAATCCTTCAATAAAATCATCATACATTTTCATTTTTTCAGTTGCTTTAATATGCGGTGTGATTTTCATCATCAATAACGAAATCAGAACAGGAATGTAGCTTAAAAAGTTTCCAATAAAACAAATGTCTTCCCCATAATTGTGCAGAATAATTCCGGCTAATGCAGGGCCGGCAATTCGGGCAAAATTATTTAATGTTGAGTTTAGGGCAACCGCGTTTGGCAAATCTTCTTTGTTATCTACAATATCAATCATCATGGTTTGTCTGCAAGTCATGTCGAAAGAATTGATGATTCCCTGAATTAAACTTAAGGCCAGAATAAAATTGATGTTGTATATTTTTAAGTAAATCATTAATGCCAAAGCTCCGGCCTGAAGCATTGCCAAAGATTGTAATAAGATCATGGCGCGGTGTTTATCATAGCGCCCAATAATACTTCCGGCTAAAGGCGCCAGAAATAAAGACGGAATCATACTTAAAAAAGTCGCTAATCCTAATAAAAAAACAGAACCCGTAACGCTGTAAACCATCCAACTTACGGCTGTTTTTTGAAGCCAGGTGCCAATTACCGAAACCGATTGTCCGTAAAAGAATAACTTGAAGTTTTTTGATTTTAACGCTTTAAACATGATGCCTGATATTTTTTTACAAAGTTCGGAATTAGTATTTCATTAGAAAAATTAATAATTTTACTGATAATAAGTAGTAAAACTTATCGATATGGAAATCTATCAATTAGAATATTTTATTAAAACGGCTGAAGTACTGCATTTTACAAAAGCTGCCGAATTGTGTTTTGTAACTCAATCGGGATTATCGCAACAAATAAAAAAGTTAGAGGAAGAACTCGGGATGCCTTTGTTTATAAGGATTGGAAAGAAAGTGCAGCTTACAGAAGCCGGATCTGTATTCCTGATTCATGCGAAACAAGTAATCGAAAATGTACAAAGTGGTAAACAGGCGATAGATGATTTGAACCAAATGATTGGTGGCGAATTACGAATTGGCGTTACCTACATTTTTGGACTTTTGGTTTTGCCCATCGTCAACTTGTTTGCAAAAACATATCCGAATTTAAAGATTGTGGTTGAATATGGCTCAACGGAACCTTTAGAAACTAAATTATTAAATAATGAGCTGGATTTGGTTCTGGTCATTTCATCCAAAGAGATAAAAGAAACCATTCAGAAAATCCCATTGTTTAGGTCGAATTTGGTTATGGCGGTTGCAAAAACACATCCGTTGGCGACTTTAGATAAAATTTCCTTTAAAAAAATAGGGGAATATCCGCTTGTTTTGCCTGTAAGAGGATTTAGTTCGAGAGAATTTCTGGATGAATTGTTTCTAAAGAACAATATGAAACCCAAAGTTTCGATCGAATTAAATGCGGTTCATGCGCTTTTACAATTGGTAGAAGAGAGCGGTTGGGTGACAATTGTAACCGAGAAAGCCTTAAAAGGCTGGGATAATCTAAAAGCAATAGCCATTACAGGAGTTCCCACGCAAAGAGATTCTTTTATGTTAACGATCGAAGGAGCTTATCAAAAAAAGGCTGTAAAATTGTTTATGGAAGAATTTAGAAAAAGTATGTAAACTAATATCAGATTTTGTTTTTCTAAGTCAGATTTTTTTGTGTTCTTTGCAGACCAATTTAGAGAGGTGTCCGAGTGGTTGAAGGAGCTAGCCTGGAAAGCTAGTATATGGGTAACTGTATCGTGGGTTCGAATCCCATCCTCTCTGCAAAATAAAATGTCGTTGAAAATGATTATTTAATTTTAAACCCAATTTTACATTCAAAAATGTGAAATTGGGTTTTTTACTACAATTAATTGCTTTAATCCTGTAGTTATCTTAATGGGTTAAAAAAATATTTAACTACTTTTGAATAAGTAAGTTTATAAAAAATCACTTTTTTATTAAATGACAAAAGAAAACCAAATTGAAGAAAGCTTAGTTAATAAGCTAAAAGATTTAAAATATACTTATCGCCCTGAAATATGCGATAGACATTCTCTTGAACGAAACTTTAGAGAAAAGTTTGAAGCACTTAACAGAGTAAATTTAAGCAATTCTGAATTTGCTCGCTTGCGCGACGAAATTATTACTCAGGATGTTTTTACAGCGTCAAAAACTTTACGCGAAAAGAATTATTTTCAACGCGAAGATGGAACCCCTTTGCATTATACTTTGGTAAATATCAAAGATTGGTGCAAAAATGAGTTTGAAGTAATTAATCAATTAAGGATAAATACCGAAAATAGTAACCATCGTTACGATGTTGTTATTTTGATTAATGGTTTGCCAGTTGTTCAAATTGAGTTAAAGGGGATAAGCATATCACCAAGACAGGCAATGCAGCAAATTGTTGATTACAAGAATGACGCAGGAAATGGTTATACCAATTCATTAATGTGTTTTATGCAATTGTTTATTGTAAGCAACCAATCTAACACTTATTATTTTGCTAATAACAAAAACCAGCATTTTCAATTTAATGCTGATGAACAGTTTTTGCCCGTTTATCAACTAGCGGATGAAAACAATAAAAAAATCACCAATTTAGATTTATTTGCCGCTAAATTTTTGCCTAAATGTACTTTAGGTGAAATGATAAGCAAATATATGGTGCTTGTGGAAAGCGAACAAAAGCTTTTGGTTATGAGACCTTATCAAATTTATGCAGTAAAAGCGATTGTAGATTGTATAAATCAAAATCGTGGCAACGGATATATTTGGCATACTACAGGAAGTGGTAAAACTTTAACCTCTTTTAAAGCATCAACACTTTTAAAAGAAAATCCTGAAATTGATAAATGTTTGTTTGTTGTAGATAGAAAAGATTTAGACAGGCAGACAAGAGAAGAATTCAATAAATTTCAAGAAGGAAGTGTTGAAGAAAATACCAACACAGAAAGTTTAGTAAGACGTTTATTGTCTTCTGATTATTCAGATAAAGTTATTGTTACAACTATCCAAAAATTGGGCTTAGCTCTTGATGATACTAAAAATTACAAAGAACGATTAGAATATCTCAAAGACAGTCGAATGGTATTTATTTTTGATGAATGCCATCGTTCTCAATTTGGGGAAAACCATAAAGCAATTAAAGCCTTTTTTCCAAATTCTCAATTATTTGGATTTACAGGAACACCTATTTTTGCGGAGAATTCAAATTATACGGTACGAGAAGGTGAAGAAGCGACTTATAAAACAACAGAATCTATTTTTGAAAAAGAGTTGCATGCCTATACCATAACGCACGCAATTGAAGACAAAAATGTATTACGTTTTCATATCGATTATTTTAAAGGTCAGGGTGATATTAACCCGAAACCTGGTGAAGTGATTGCACAACAAGCGATAGTAGATGCCATTTTAGAAAAACACGATGCTGCAACAAACCACAGAAAATTTAATGCGGTTTTGGCAACAGCTTCTATTAATAATGCAATTGAGTATTATCGTTTATTTAAGCAAACCCAGCAAAAAAAGAAAGAAGCTGATGACGATTATGTTTCTCTAAATATTGCTTGTGTTTTTTCTCCGCCGGCACAATTACTAGCAAAAAAAGGGGATCAAAAAAATGCGGATGATATCAAACAATTACAAGAAGATTTACAGCAAGAGAAGTTTGATAATCAGGTAAATCCTGAAGAGAAGAAACAAGCATTGATTGAAATTATTGATGATTACAACAAACAGTTTGGAGCAAATCATAGCATTAACGAATTTGACGGTTATTATCAGGATGTACAAAAACGTATCAAAGACCAAAAGTGGACACTTCCACGCAAAGACAGAATAGACATTACTATTGTAGTAGATATGTTGCTTACTGGTTTTGATTCTAAATTTTTGAATACTTTATATGTCGATAAAAATGTAAAATATCATGGTTTAATTCAGGCTTTTTCACGTACTAATCGTATATTAAATGACACAAAACCGTATGGTAATATTTTAGATTTCCGTTCACAGCAGGAACAAGTAAACCAAGCTATTACGTTGTTTTCAGGAGAAAACAATGATAAAGCCATTAAAATCTGGATGGTTGATCCCGCACCCGTTGTTATTGAAGAGTACAAAAAAGCGGTGGAAGCTTTAGGGTATTTTATGGAAGAAAACAATTTGGTGAACGAGCCCTCAGAAGTATATAATTTGAGAGGCGACAGCGCTAAAATTGCTTTTGTAAAAAACTTTAAAGAAGTACAAAAGCTAAAAACACAATTAGATCAATATACTGATTTAAACGAAACGCAAAAAAAAGTTATAGAAAGCATATTACCAACAGATCGTTTACAATCGTTTAGAAGTTCGTATTTAGAAACTGCAAGACAATATAAAGCCATACAGGACAAAGAAGGAAATAATGCTCCAGCCGATGTACAGCAATTGGATTTTGAATTTGTTTTGTTTGCTTCTGCGGTAATTGATTATGATTATATCATGAATTTGGTAGCAGACAACTTGCAGATGAAACCGTCTAAACAAAAAATGACGAAGCAGGAAATTATTAGTTTGTTGACTTCTACTGCCAATTTAATGGAAGAGCAGGAAGACTTAACTGATTATATCAATAGTTTAGATTGGAATATAGGACAAGATGTAGAAAAACTACGCAAAGGATACCAAGTTTTTAAAGCTGAGAAAAATGATAAAGCTTTAGCTAAAATTGCATCTGCACACGGTTTGCAAACTGGCGATTTAAAAATATTTGTAGAAAATATTATGAGCCGATTAATTTTTGATGGTGAAGAACTTACAGATTTGCTTGAACCTTTAGATCTTAATTGGAAAGAGCGAAGTGTAAAAGAGCAAATGTTGATGACTGACTTAATACCATTATTAAAAAAACAAGCCCAAGGGCAAGAAATATCTGGACTTACGGCTTATGAATAACAAAACAAATAGATTAATTCCTGAGTTACGTTTTCCTGAATTTAAGAATGATGGGAAATGGGAGGAAAAAAAATTAGGGAATATCGGTAATCCTTCAATGTGCAAAAGAATTTTTAAAGAAGAGACCACAACTAATTCAAAAAATGGGATTCCATTTTATAAAATAGGCACTTTTGGGAAAGAAGCTGATTCATTTATTTCAAAAGAAATTTATGAAGAATATAAAACAAAATTTTCATTTCCAAAAAAAGGGGAAATATTAATTTCTGCATCTGGTACAATTGGAAGGTTAGTTGTTTATGATGGAGAGCCCGCTTTTTTTCAAGATTCAAATATTGTTTGGATAAGCAATGATGAAAACGAGGTTAAAAATAACTTCCTATATTATATTTATTCTTTAGTAAAGTGGCAAACTTCTGATGGAGGTATTATCCAAAGACTGTATAACGCAGATTTAAAAAGTGTAGATATCGCTTTTCCTAAGAATAAAAACGAACAACAAAAAATTTCAGATTGCCTTTCTTCATTAGAGGAATTAATAACTGCTCTTATAAATAAATTAGAAATTTTAAAAAAACACAAAAAAGGATTAATGCAAAATCTTTTTCCACAGGAAGGTGAAAGAGTACCCAAGTTAAGATTTAAAGAGTTTGAGAAAGATGGGAATTGGGTAGGAAAAAAATTAATTGACACTGTAGATAAAAAAATTAAATGGAGTTTTACAGGTGGGCCTTTTGGGTCTAATTTAAAAGCAAGTGATTATACTTCAAATGGAATAAGAATTATTCAATTACAAAATATTGGAGATTCTGAGTTTAAAGATAATTATAAGATATATACATCAATAGAAAAAGCAAATGAATTATTAAGTTGTAATATTTATTCTGGTGAAATAATAATATCAAAAATGGGAGATCCTGTTGGTCGGGCTTGTATAATACCGGAAAAATTAGTTAGATGTGTTCTGGCTTCGGATGGTATTAGATTAGTTGTTGATGAAAAAAAATATTCCAAATACTTTATTTTTTCTTTAATAAATTCAGAAGGTATTAGAGAGGCAATAGAAAAGAAATCTACAGGCTCAACAAGAAAAAGAATAGGCTTAGATGATCTGAAAACAATAGATTTATTCATACCTAAAGATATTAAGGAACAGCAAAAAATAGGAGTAACAATTTATCTTTTAGATAATCTAATTAAAGAGCAAAATAACAAAATAGAGCAACTAAAATCACATAAAAAAGGATTAATGCAAAGCTTGTTTCCTAAAATGAAAAATTAGAATATGGCAACAATAACAAACTTCGATAATCTAAAAGAGATAGCTGGCGAATTTAGAAAGTTTCTTACCGGTGATCATAGAAAGGAGAAAGATGTAATTCTTTTCTATGCTCATAATGGAACTGGGAAGACAAGATTATCAATGGAATTCAAAGGGATGGGCAAAGTTAATGGTAATCAAGATACCTTATATTTTAATGCTTTTACCGAAGATTTATTTTCTTGGGACAATGATTTAGATGGCGATGAACATAGAGTACTCTTATTGAACAAGAATTCACAATTTTTTGGTGGAATTAAGGATTTAGATATTGACAACAAAATTCGTCCTATACTTCATAATTACAGTGACTTCAACTTTGTAATTGACTTTGATTATGTTAAACCAAGCGAAGTAGGTAAAGATAATTCTGAGACATACTGGGCGATTAGATTTATCAGGGAAGAATTGGTAAATGGAATAGCACAGAACGTTGAAAATATAAAAATATCAAGGGGCGAAGAGAATCTTTTTATCTGGTGCTTTTTCTTAGCCATTTATCAATTAGCAATTGAAGGTGCCGAAGGCTACGATTGGGTAAAGTTCGTTTATATTGACGACCCTATTTCTTCTTTAGACGAAAATAAAGCTATTGCTTTAGCTTGTGGTTTAGCAACAATGTTGGAAAGTGGAATTTATGAAGAAATTGAGGAAGCAGGTGAAAAGAAAAAAGTTGAAAGAGAACGTAAAGTAAAAGCAGTTGTGTCTACACATCATAGCCTTTTTTTCAACGTTATCTATAATGAATTAAAAATGAAGCGAAAAACTTATTTTCTTCATTCAAATATTCCACAAAATTATCTATTACAAGACACAGAGGATACTCCATTTTTTCACCACATAGCTTTATTAAGTGAATTAGACAACGTAGCTAAAACTGATGTTATTCATACTTATCACTTTAATGGACTAAGGTCGGTAATGGAAAAAACCGTAAGCTTTTTCGGTTACAATAAGATAGATGAAGTTATTCATGGTTTAGATGACGAAGTCCTTTTTCATAGAGCAGTTCAGTTACTTAGTCATGGGAAGTATTCCATATTTGCTCCTTCCCCCATGACACCTGATACTAAAGATTTATTCAAAAAGATCCTAAAAGGATTTACAGATAAGTATAAATTTAATTTCCCAGAAATATTTAAAGTAGGAAACCAAACAGAAGAAGTATGACAAAAAAAGAACAACAACAATTGGGGAAAACCCTTTGGGAAATAGCTGATAACTTACGAGGAGCAATGAACGCAGACGATTTTCGTGATTATATGCTGTCGTTTCTTTTTTTGAGATATTTATCTGCTAATTATGAAGAATCTGCTAAAAAAGAATTAGGTAAGGATTATCCTGATAATACTCCAAAAGATGTTATGTCTAAATTAAAGGTTAGTACTCCTTTGGAGATTTGGTACACAGAAAATTCAACCGATGTTGAGTTTTTTGAAAAACAAATGCGTAGAAAAATTCACTATGTTATTGAACCCAAGTATTTGTGGAGTAATATAACAGAAATGGCTCGAACTCATAGTGGAGAATTGCTAGAAACATTAAACAAAGGATTTGATTATATAGAAAATCAATCGTTTGGAAATGCATTTCAAGGTTTATTCTCTGAGATTAATTTGAATTCTGAGAAATTAGGGAAAACGCACAAAGATAGAAATGATAAACTTTGTGTTATCATCCAGAAAATATCAGAAGGAATTAAAGATTTTAGTACCGATTCTGATACTTTAGGAGATGCTTATGAGTATTTGATTGGACAGTTTGCAGCTGGTTCTGGAAAAAAAGCAGGAGAATTTTATACTCCACAGCAAATATCTTCTATACTTTCTGAAATCGTAACTTTAGATAGTCAGGATCCAACAACAGGACCAAAAAACAAACTGGAAAGAGTTTTAGATTTTGCTAGTGGTTCAGGTTCGTTATTGCTCAATGTTAGAAAACGTATTATAGACAACAAAGGAAGCGTTGGAAAAATATACGGTCAGGAAAAAAATATTACGACTTATAACTTAGCTCGTATGAACATGCTTTTACACGGCATGAAAGATACCGAGTTTGAAATATTTCACGGAGATACGTTACTTAATCAATGGGATGAATTAAATGAAATGAATCCTGCAAAAAAAATTGAGTTCGATGCTATTGTAGCCAATCCGCCTTTTAGTTTGCGTTGGGAGCCTAACGAAGCTATGGCTGAGGATTTTCGTTTTAAAAGCTATGGTTTAGCCCCAAAATCAGCAGCAGATTTTGCTTTTTTATTACACGGTTTTCATTTCTTAAGCCAAAACGGAACGATGGCTATTATTTTACCGCACGGTGTATTATTCCGTGGTGGGGCAGAAGAGAGAATTAGAACCAAATTGTTGAAAGATAACAATATCGATACCGTTATTGGTCTGCCTTCTAATTTGTTTTATTCTACTGGAATTCCGGTTTGTATTATAATCCTTAAAAAATGTAAAAAAGAAGACGATGTTCTTTTTATCAATGCCAGTGAACATTTTGAAAAAGGTAAAAGACAAAATACATTAAGCGAAGAGCATTTCGAAAAAATTATTGATGCTTACAAATACAGAAACGAACTACCAAGATATTCCCGAAGAGTATCAATGGAGGAAATTGCAAATCAGGGATACAATTTAAATATTTCTCGTTATGTAAATACTTCACGTGAGGAAGAAAAAATTGATTTAATTGAAGAAAATAAAAAAATGAAAATTATAGATTTAGAAATTGAGAAGTTTACAAATGAACATAATAAATTTTTAGACGAGTTGGGTTTACCAAGGATTTAGATGATCTCGATGGTTGTTGAATTTCGAATCCAGTCCTCTCTGCAATTTATTTAAATTAAATAATATCTAAATCTCAAAAAAAGCAATGTGCAAATTTTGCACATTGCATTCAGAAAAACAGTTAAGCTCTCACATATATGACTTTTATTATACCACCGGAATATAAATATCAAATTTAGATCCGTGATGCAGTTTGCCGGTTGCGGTAATAACCCCATTATGATTTTCGACAATTTTTTTCGAAATGGCAAGACCAATCCCGGTTCCTTTATAATCGGTTTTATTGTTCAGCTGTTGGAACATCTCGAAAACGCGGCTTTCAAACTGAGGGTCAAATCCAATACCGTTATCGCTTATAATAATGTGGCAATAATCAGCCGATGATTTATTTTTCTTTGTTGTTGGTTTTGTATAAATACTTTCGATCGTAATATGAGGTGCTTTTTCTTTTGTGGAGAATTTCAGAGAGTTACTCACTAAATTGTATATCAATTGATGAAACTGCGACGGAATTATAAACGCGCTACAATTTCCGGATATTTCGACAATAGCTTTTTTAATTATAATTTCTTTTTTTAAATCTTCTAGTACTTTATCTATAATAGTATTAAGATTGACGTTTTCAAATTTCTTTTCGGTTACACTAGTTCTTGAATAAGTCAATAAATCGTTTATAAGTGCCTGCATATGAAAGGCAGCAACTTCTATTCGTTCAAAATAATATTTTCCTTTATCTGTTAAATTTTGATGTTCATCGGTTGAAATTCGGTCTGCGAAAACCTGTATTTTTCTCAAAGGTTCCTGCAAATGATGACTTGAAATATAGGTAAAAGCTTCAAGTTCGTTGTTGGCGAGGATTAATTCGGCAGCGCGTTTTTCTTTTTCATTGTTCTGGAAAGTAAGTTCTGTGTTAGCTATAAGAAGTTCAGCGGCGCGCTTTTCTTTTTCCTTGTTCTGATACGCCAGTTCTTTATTGGCAATAACGAGTTCTGCGGCTCTTTTTTCTTTTTCTTTATTCTGAAAAGTTAGTTCTTTATTGGCAATGACAAGTTCGGCAGCGCGATCTTCTTTTTCCTGGTTTTGGTAGGCCAGTTCTGTATTTGCAATAACCAATTCGGCAGCACGCTTTTCTTTTTCTTTATTTTGAAATAATAGCTCAGAATTGGCAATGCTTAATTCATCTGCCCGTTTTTGTTTCTCTTTGTTTTGATACGCCAGTTCAGTATTTGCAATAACAAGTTCGGCAGCGCGATCTTCTTTTTCCTGATTTTGATACGCCAGTTCTGCATTGGCAATAAGAAGTTCTGCAGCGCGTTTTTCTTTTTCTTTATTCTGATATGCCAATTCTGTGTTGGCAATAACCAATTCTGCAGCACGTTTTCCCTTTTCTTGATTCTGAAAGGTTAGTTCTTTATTCGCAATAATAAGTTCAGCTGCGCGGTCTTCTTTTTCCTGGTTTTGGTAGGCCAGTTCTGTATTTGCGATAACCAGTTCTGCCGCACGTTTCTCTTTTTCTTTGTTTTGAAAAGCGAGTTCTTTATTAGCAATAATCAATTCTGCAGCACGTTTTTTTCGTTCTTCTATTTGTTGGGCGAGTCTTTTATTAACCAACAACAATTCGTCATTGTGATTTGTTTTATTCTTTTCAGGAAAACTATTTTCATCAGCTGGAATAATCTTTTTTTCACTCATGTTTTTTGGCGCATTTATCCAAATGTAACCTAACTGAATTTAATGTTCTTGTTTTAAATGTCCTAACTGAATTTATAATAGTAAAATAGCATTATCAATCGAACAAATATTTTCATTATGAGTTTTTTCTTTCATTATAAATAATTGATTTTTATTAATTCTAAAAAAAATCGGACTGACTTAGATGAGTAAGGTTTGCACAGTTCTTTATTTTATAAGAAAATATTTATTATTTTTGCGTTTTAAATGGAAAGATAAAGAAATATGGAAATCAAAAATCAAGTACTAGATGCTATAAAAAAAGCTGCTCAGCCTGTAAATGCAGGTAAAGTAGTTGAATTAACTCAATTAGATCGTAAAGAAGTAGATAAAGCAATGAAAATGCTGAAGGACGAAGGTTCAATAGTTTCTCCTAAACGTTGTTTTTGGGAAGCAAAATAAGTTAGAAAAAACTATTAATAAGAGACAGACCTAACAGGTTTTTAAAAACTGATAGGTCTAAATCTAAATTTAAAGCTTAATCTCGAACAAACTAAAAGAACCTTCTTTATAATGTTCCGGTAATTCGCTTGTCCATTCTATTTTGCTGATTCCTTTATAGTCGAAACCGCAGCTTGTGTAGTATTTGTTTATTCTTTCGTTTCCACTATGCGTGTCAAGTCGAATGTATTCCTTGCCGTTTTCTTTGGCATAAACTTTAACCCATTCGATAATTTTTTTCACGTATGATTGTCCTCTGAATTTTGGGTTTGTTGCAATACGATGAAGATATATTGCCGGATCTTGTGCAGCTTCTTTCCAGATAATTAAATCATTAAAAGTAAGCACAAACGTACAGGCAACTTCATTTCCTTCCTTGATTATAAAATGACGATTTTCGGCGATTTCTTTTTCGATTAAAGCTCTTTCAAAACCTCTCCAGCTTTTATTGTTGACCGTTTTTTGATAAGATGTCGCTTGATTGTAAATATCGAAAACAGCATCGATATCTTCATTTGTAGTTTTAAAAAATTCCATTATGGGGTTGTATTCTTTGGATTAATGAATCCTGCAAAGGTAGATTTTCATGGGCGTAAAGGTGATAAAAATTTTCGTTTTAACTTTTTTCATCAGATTTTAGCCAAACCACATTTTGTTCAGATTTGTGATTTTGTCCAATAATATCGAGGTATAATTCTGGTCTTCTTGCTTTTATGTAACGATTTCCTCCAGCCTGAATGTTTTTTTCAGGAGTAAGAATTGCAGTCGCAAAAGAGTCATCAAAAGAGCGACATTCGGCCAGAATATCTCCAAACGGATCAATAATCATCGAACATCCATTTTTTAACTGATCGTCATCCATGCCAATTGGGTTCGAAAAAACAGCATAAATGGCATTGTCATACGCTCTCGCCGGTAGCCATTTCATGAGCCAGTCCCTGCCTTTCATTCCGTCGAATTCCAGTCGTAAAGAAGTAGGATCGGCTTCGCGGTTTTCCCAAAGTTCAGGTGCAACAAAACCGGCGCCAGGTCGGGTAGAAGGCGTGCACATCGTGACATGAGGCATAAAAATAATATCAGCGCCCAAAAGTTTTGTCGCGCGCACATTTTCGATAATATTATTGTCGTAGCAAATTAAAATACCGCATTTCCAGCCTTTAATTTCAAAAATACAATAACGATCTCCGGGCGTTAAATATGGATTGATGAACGGGTGCAGTTTTCTGTATTTGGCCACCAGACCATTTTTGTCTACACAAACATAAGCTTTGAAAAGATTGTCGTTTTCATCTTTTTCAAAAAGTCCTGCCAGAATTACAATGTCATTCTTTTTAGCAATTTCAGTAAGTTTTAAAATGCTTTTTCCAGTTGGGATAATTTCGGCTATGTCCAGCATTTGTTCTTTCGATAAATGTCTGGCAAAAGTATATCCGGTGATCGAACATTCGTGAAACGAAATGACATCGCAACCTTCATGAGCTGCTTTTGCAGAAAGATTTTCGATTACAGATAAATTATAATTTTTGTCGCCGCTTTTATTCTCGAACTGAGCTGTGGCTATTTTTAGATTTTTCATATTCTAAGCTATTAATGAAAGTCAAAAGTAGCATTCAGAAAATTCTATAAATTGTATAAAACCGACATTTTAAAATAAACCTGAAACAGAAGTTTTGATGAGGTTGTTGGTTAATTTTCCGGTGCTCACTAAATATTCTTTCGGCGTTATTCCGGTATGTTTTCTAAATTCTTTTATCAGATGAGATTGATCAGAGAATCCGGCATCATAACAAATAGTGGTGAGATTGGTTTCTTGAGATTTGTATTTTAGCAGTTTTAAGAAATGATGTAGCCTTATAACGTTGCCAAATTTTTTCGGGTTTAACCCAATGCATTCTTTAAATTTTCTCTCCAAATGTCTTTCGGTATAACCGGTATAATCCACCAATTGTTTTAGAGTGAAATCTCCTTTATTAGCAATAATAAAATCTAAAGAATTATTGATGATAAACTGATTTGAAATAGGTTTTGTAACGATCAAGGCGCTGAAAAATTGATTCAGATCTTCAATTCTTCCCTGATTATTTTGTTCCGATAATTTTTCCTGAAGTAGAGACGCTTTTTGACCCAATACATCTTCAACCGGAATAATAGCATCCTGAAATTCATTGGCCGGAATTCCTAATAACTGATGTATTCCGTTGGGCTGAAAAACGACAATTATCAATGAAATTTCATTATCAGAATAAATGTCTTTAAAGCCATCGAGTTGTCCGTATATAAAAGAAGTTGGCAAATAATTCTTTACTTCATAATTGTCAAGACCAGAAATAAGTTTGTTTTTTAAAGAAAATACAAGACCGGTATTACCATCAGAAAACAAGCGCAATTTTTGTATAGCGGTTGCCGCACTATGCAGAAAAAGATAATGTTTTATGTAAGGTGCTAATTCTTTTGATGGTGAAACCTGCATTTTTTTATTGATTATATACTATCGAAATGATCTTCGATTACGGTTGCGCCTCTTTTTTCTAAGTCTGCCAGCATTTCTTCTTTTCGATGTTGTACATCGTCTCCGGTTGCTATAAATTCTTTTAAAAGCACTACTTCATAACCTACTTCAAGCGCATCAATGGCGGTTTGTTTGATACAATATTCGGCTAAAAAACCGCACAATATAAGTTTACGAATCTGATTGTCTTCCAAAAAACTTTTAAATTCTTCGGAGGAAAAACTGCTATGCTGCGTTTTTGAAATTAATTGAGAAGCATCATCAAAATCAATGTCAATTTCATGGCCAGTTGTTCCTTCGATACACATCGAAATTCCCGCTCCAAATTGGTCTTTTTGATAATTAGAATAAATAATGACAAATTTATTCGAGTCAAATTGTTTCGTTAATTTGTTTATTCGGGCTTTAACTTCTTGTATTTGATTAATGGAATGATTTTTCGCGTAAGCGCCCTTAATATCAGTAAAATCTTTTTGTGGATCTATAATTACTATTAACTCTTCGGCTTTTAATTTCATCACTTTAATCTGTTTTTTGAACCTGAAATTTTAAGATTTAGGTTTTTACAAAATTAAGGATAATTTCCGGACTATGATTTTTTGCGCTTTTTTCTGATTATAAAATTGATTGAATTAGAAAAGCGCTTCTTGTTAAAATTATCTAAAAATATTATATATTTGGTCCCGTATATAAATATTTTAATGGATTTACCCCCTTATTCACCGGGCTTACATAAACTGGTTACTTTGCATGTCGCTAAAACTCAAAAACTAACAGATAGTCAGGGTTTTGTTGCGATAACCAATTCTATTTTAGAGCAATACAGTCTCGAGAAAGTAGGCGTTATTGTTCATGATTTTGATAATGACAGCTTCACGATTTCGTTTTGCCTTAAAGAATCTCATATTTGTATACACACCTGGCCAGAATACAATCAGCTTACTTTAGATGTTTATTTGTGCAATTATCAACAGGATAATTCGCAAAAAGTACGCGATGTTATGGCCCATTATATTGCTTATTTTGAAGGAACAATTATAAAAGATTTTGAAATTAACCGTTAGTATATGAAAGTTCCTTGTTACGATTGTAATACCGTTACCGAATTAGAAGTTGGTTTTAAAGTAGTAAATTTTGTCTGCCCCAATTGCCATAGATTGTATTGGGCAGATAGCGAAGGACAGCTTCGTTCAAGATCGAAATTTAAGCCAGAGGTAAACTATTTTGATTTTAAAATTGGAGATAAAGGTTTTCTAAAAGGCGCCGAATATATGGTTACCGGCGCGATAACCAAAAAAGTCAACGGAGGTTATCATTGGAGAGAATATATTCTGAAAAATGATGCTGGTGATTTTGTTTATCTTTCTGAATCAGACGGGCATTGGATATTTTTGACCGAAATGGAAGAGAAATTCGATGTGCGAACCCATCCAAAATCGATAACATACGAGAGCAGTTCTTTTCATCTTTATGAATATTCAGATACCGATATTGACAATGCCGCAGGTTTTTTTGATTTTGAATTGCCTGTTAAGAGAGTTCATCTGACGGAATATATTCAACCGCCTTTGATGATTTCTATCGAAAAAATGAACGGTGTCGAAACTGCTTTTTTGGGTGAATATATTAGTAAAAAAGAAATTAAAAAAGCATTTCCGCAAACTGATTTACCTTATCAGAGAGGTGTAAATATGGTTCAGCCTTATTATTTTGATGTAAATAATATGGCTATTATATTTTGCGTTTTTCTTTTAATGATCATTACGACAAACTGGTACATTTATAAAGATCAGGCAGAACAGACTGTTTTTGATAAAGCCATAGCTTTTACTGATTTTAACGATAAGGAATTGACAAGTGAATCATTTGTTCTAAAAGGAGGTTCGGCTCCCATTACCGTTCACGTGTCAACAGATGTCGATAATTCATGGGCGAATGTAGATGTTGCGCTGGTAAATGAAACCACTAATGATGAAATTCATGCCAATAAAGATATTGAGTATTATCACGGCTACGAAGATGGCGAAAGCTGGACCGAAGGAAACTGGTCTGAAAAATTTAATATTTGCGGAGTAAAAGCAGGAAAATATCACCTTTTGATTAAACCATTAAAAGCACCCGAAGACAATAAAAATACGGCAATGAAGCTGAAAGTGGTTTGGAATCAGCCTTCAAGTCGTAATGTATGGATCATTGCGATATTTATGATTGTGGTATATATCGTGATTCGATATTTTAAAATTAATTTTGAAAAAACCAGATGGGAAGACAGTTCTTACTCTCCCTACAGCGAATAACAATTATGAAAAGTATTTTTGATTTTTTAAAGAATAATATAGCCGCACTTGCAATAGGATTATTTTGCTTTGCCGCTTATTTGTATTTTGCTTATTCCGGAAACCGGATTTGCGATTGCGAAACCACAGAAAAATATAGTACATCAGGAAGTCGAAGTTCAGTTAATCATTTTTATCATAAATAAATTTCTAAAGTATGGATTTAATACATTACCAGCCCATCGTTAATTCGATCATTTATTCAGTTTTAGGGTTTGTTATTTTAATAGCAGCTTATTTCATCATCGAAAAAATGACTCCCGAAAACACCTGGAAAGAGGTTGTCGAGAAAAATAATATTGCTGTTGCTATTGTTTTGGCAGCATTTATCATTGGTATTTCAATGATTATTAGTGCCGCAATTCATGGGTAAAAAGTTTCTTAGGTTCGAATTTTTATTGCTGTTTGCCGTATTTGTTATTGCGACCTGCGGGCTTATTTATGAGCTTGTTGCGGGTACTCTGGCCAGTTATTTATTAGGCGATTCAGTCAAACAATTTTCGTTTATTATTGGCGTTTACCTGTTTTCAATGGGTATTGGCTCTTTTTTTTCTAAGTTTTTTCATAAAAATTTACTGAACACTTTTGTCGAAATCGAGATATTAGTTGGTTTAATTGGCGGCTTGAGTTCAGTAGTTTTATTTTTATTGTTCGAAAGTGTCGAGTACTTTCAGTTCATTTTGTATTTACTGGTTTTTATAACCGGATTTTTGGTCGGGTTAGAAATTCCGTTATTAATGAATATCCTTAAGGATAAAGTCGAGTTCAGGGATTTGGTTTCGAATGTTTTTACCTTCGATTATATTGGGGCTTTACTGGCATCGATTCTTTTTCCGTTGATTCTGGTTCCCAAATTAGGAATCATGGGAACTTCATTATTCTTTGGGATGATTAATGTAAGTATTGCCATTGCTTTGTGTTTTCTTTTAAAGAAAGAATTAAAAAACAGTTACTTCTTAAAAGCAAAAGCCATTTTCTCATTTGCAATTTTATTAGGCGTTTTTCTTTTTACTGATGTTATCTTATCTTACTCAGAAGGAAAACTTTACGGAGAAAATATCATTTATACGAACTCAACTCCTTATCAGAGAATCGTTTTAACGCATAATAAGAGCGATTACAGGCTTTATCTAAACAACAACCTACAATTTAGTTCAGCCGATGAATATCGTTACCACGAAGCCTTGGTGCATCCCGTAATGTCAATTGCCAAAAATGTCAAACATGTTTTGGTTTTGGGCGGAGGTGATGGTTTGGCCGTTCGTGAGATTTTAAAATACAAAGACGTCGAAAAAGTAACCTTAGTCGATCTTGATCAGGGAATGACAAAATTGTTTCAAACCAATAAGGTATTAACCGATTTTAATAAAGGTTCGCTGAACAACCCGAAAGTTACAGTCATCAATACCGATGCCTATATTTGGGCGAAAAGCTGTGCCGAAAAGTTTGATGTCGCGATTATCGATTTTCCCGATCCGTCAAATTATAGCTTAGGAAAGCTGTATTCTTTGAATTTTTATCAAACCCTAAAAACAATTTTGCAGCCGGATGCAGCGGTTGTCATTCAGACGACTTCGCCTTATTTTGCGCCAAAATCGTTTTGGTGTATCAATAAAACGGTCATGCAGGTTTTTCCTCAGGTCGATGCGTATCATGCTTATGTTCCTTCGTTTGGAGAATGGGGTTACACGATCGCCATCAACGGTTTTGGAACTACTTTTAACAATGTAAACAGAAAAGCTGACGGATTAAGATTCTACAATTACCAGTTCGACAGATTCAATTATTTTACCAATGATATGATCTCAAATGAAATTGAAATCAATCGATTAGACAACCAAATTTTAGTACGCTATTTTGATGAAGAATGGGGAAAATTACAGTAAATCAAGGCGCAGTTTTGTAAAAGGAATTGGAGCTTCTTTACTATTAATTCCTTTCCTGCAATTTTGTTCCGATAAAATTATCCAGCTGTTGCTTCGTTTGTCCGGAACCAATCATCTTTTGGGACATCGATTATGGATAAAAGATTTCCCAAAACCAACAACTCAAATTCATATTCCATATTTGATTGTAGGCGGCGGAATTTCAGGATTAAGTGCTGCAAGACAATTTCATAAAAAAGGAATTTCTGATTTTTTGATGCTTGAATTAGAAAGTCATTTGGGCGGAAACTCTTCAAACGGAGAAAATAAATATTCTAAATTTCCTTTGGGTGCGCATTATTTGCCTTTGCCTAATTTTAAGGATAAAGAATTGTTACAATTTCTTGAAGAAGAAAAAATCATATTAAGTTACGATGCAAAAGGATTGCCTGTTTTTGATGAATTGCAATTGTCTTTTGCTCCTGACGAACGTTTATTTTATAAAAATAATTGGCAGGAAGGAGTCGTTCCTAAAGAAGGAAATTCTAAAGATCAGGATCTGGAATTCCAACGTTTTTTTAAATTAATGGATACTTTTCGTGAAGGAAAAGGAAAAGATGGAAAGTACTTATTTGATATTCCGCTTCATCTTTCTTCAGAAGATATTCAGACCAGAAGTTTGGATAAAATCACGATGAAAGAATGGTTTGAAACCAATAATTTCAAAGCAAAACCTTTGTTTGATTATATTGATTATTGCTGTAAAGATGATTTCGGACTTGGGATTCATTATGTTTCTGCCTGGGCTGGAATTCATTATTTTGCCGGACGAAAACAAGATGCATCTTCAGATAAAAAAGATAGCGTTTTGACCTGGCCGGAAGGAAACGCCAGATTAGCCTCTCATCTCAAAAAATATACCGACAAAAAAACGTTGAAAAATCATTTGGTTTATGAAGTTAAAGTCGAAAACAATAAAGTGGTTGCCAAAGCTTTTGACGATGTCAAAAAAGTTTCGGTAGAAATTATTGCTGATAAAGTAATCATGGCAACGCCACAGTTTGTGAATCAGTATGTGATCAAAGACCGAAAAGAATTTACAAAAGAGTTTCATTATACGCCCTGGCTTTTGGCAAGTTTAACGGTGACCGATTTAGCTGATAATTTTAGTTTTCCGCTTTCGTGGGATAATGTTATTTACGATGCAAAAGGTTTGGGTTATGTGTATGATCAGCATCAATCGTTGAATCAGGTTCAGACCAAAAAGGTTATTACGTATTATTATAGTTTCTCTTCTGCCGATTTAAAAAAATCACGAAAGGAATTGTATAAAAAGAATAAAGAATATTGGAAACAATTCGTTTTTGATGATCTTAAAATTGCACATCCGGATATTGAAGAATGTACCGAAGAAATGGAAGTCTTTCTTTTAGGTCACGGAATGGTAAGTCCTGCACCGGGTTTTATTTTTGGCAAAGCCAAAGAAGAAGCTTCAAAAAGTATTGAGAATCGTATTTATTTTGCACATACAGATCTTTCGGGAATTTCGATTTTTGAAGAAGCTTTTCATCACGGAATTAATGTCGTAAACCAAATTTTAGATGAAACAACCCTGGATTCATAAAGCCAAAACCGATTTAGCGTTCATCATTGGTCCGTCCTTTTTTGTGTTGGCGATTATATTTTTGTTTCAGGATTATATTACTGAAATAGAAAATAAGTATTCGTTTTATACCTGGCTTTTTCTGATTGTTTTTATTGATGTGGCGCACGTTTATGCGACGTTATTCAAAACATATTTTGTGGCTGATGAATTCAAAAAGAACAAAAAAAGGTTATTGCTCTTGCCAACAATTTGTTTCGCCATTGGTATTATTCTTTTCTCTTTTGGGAGTTTGGTTTTCTGGTCTTTTCTGGCTTATGTTGCTGTTTTTCATTTTATCAGGCAGCAATATGGTTTTATGCGATTGTATGCGAGAAACGAAGAAAAAACGAGAGTTTCTGTTATTATAGACAATCTCGCCATTTATGCATCAACAGGTTATCCTATGTTGTATTGGTTTTTTTCTTCACAAAGGAAATTCAATTGGTTTGTGGTAAATGAGTTTTTTCGTTTTGAGAATGCCTTTTTACTACAAATATTGTTTTGGATTTACGTTTCGATTTTATTCATTTATGTAAGTTACACCATTCATAAAAGTATAAAAAACAGGTTTTTCAATATTCCTAAAAATGCCATTATTCTGGGAACAGCGCTTTCGTGGTATTTTGGAATCGTGTATTTTAATGACGATCTTATTTTTACTTTATTAAATGTCGTCTCTCACGGAATTCCTTATATGGCATTGGTTTATTTTAGGGAAATCGAAAATAAACCGAATCAGAGTTTGGGAGTTTTTAGTTATCTAAAAAGCTATAATGCCATTTTTATTTATATCCTGATTTTAATGGGAATTGCTTTTACCGAAGAATTTTTATGGGAAGTCTTGGTTTGGAAAGAAAACTTCTCGGTAGCATCTATTGATTTTTCTTCCTGGCAATTTTTAATAGTTCCGTTGTTAAGTGTACCACAATTTACCCATTATTTACTCGACGGATTTATTTGGAAATCGAATAAAAGTTCTTGATGTAGTATAGTTTTTGAACACGAATTTCACGAATTGACACTAATTTTAATTCATGACTTAGTTTGTGAATTAATTACACGAACGAATCCGTGTGAATTCGTGAAATTCGTGTTTACTTTTTTATACGTTACTGAAATCCAACTAAAATTTCTTGAAAAAACTAAAATATCTCGTCTAGCCCCGATAGCAGCGATATCCTTTTATGGCGGGGTTCGCCATAAAAGATATAGCTAATAGCGGGACAATTGGTGTTTTGGAAATTGATTTTATGCTTCTAAAAACTAATCCTGTAAAATCATTTTTGCTTTAGGAACAATACGATCAACAAATAATTTATATGCGGTTTCCGAAGGATGTAAGCCATCTGAAGCTACTAAATTGCTGTTGCTTTGGCGTGTAATATCTGTGATTGAAATAAAATTGACTCCGCTGCTTATACACGTATTCTCTGCAAAGGTATTGTATTGGTCGATTTCGTTCGAAATTTCTGCACGTTTTGAGCTACTGTAACCCGAAGCAAATGGGGTATAAGCATAATCAGGAATCGAGACTACGATTACGTTTTTCTTATCACCTTTTGCCAGTTGTATGGCTTTGTTGAGTAATTGCGGAAATTCTTTTTGATAGACAGAAAAGTCAATGTGCTGATATTGATTGTTTACACCAATTAAAAGTGTAACCAAATCATAAGTAGCATCAGGATTTTCGTTGTTGATAGCTGAGATTAAGTTTGAGGTGGTCCAGCCCGTTCTTGCAATGACTTTTAATGAAAAATCGGTTTGAGGGTAAATTGTTTTTAAACTTGATTTTAGCTGTTCAGGAAAACGACAAGTTTCGCAAACGCTTTGCCCAATGGTATAACTGTCGCCTAAAGCTAAATATTTTACAGAAGCTGAAATGGGAGTAGTTGGGATTTCTGTTTTTGGTGGAGTAACAGGCACGGGAGGAGTAACTGCCGTTTTTGAAGCGGAATCGTCAGAACTGCAGCTTAAAAGGAATATAGAAAGGATAACAATAACTATTTGCTTGAAATGTGATTTCATAATTTGTTTAATTAGATTCAGGAGCATTTTAAACAAATAGTTACGTTATATAACTTGTTTTGGTTTTTAAACCATCTCGGTTTTCATCACGATTTCTTCTTCGATGGCATTCCAGAGTCCGATTCGTTTTTCTAATGCAAGGATAGAAATCTCTTCCACTTCTTTCCATTTTTGAGCATCGTCTTCGCATAAATCAGAGATCATTTGCATGGCCATTGGTCCGTGTTCATCGGCATCAAGTTCGATATGTCTTTCGAAATAGTAAAGTAATTTGCTTAAATCAATATCCGGAAGGTTTTGTTGAAAGTTTTTCAGGATTGCGGTAAACATACTTGGGATTAAATCTTCTCTTCCAAAGGTAAATGCAGCGGCAATTTCATGAGGTTTTCCTTCTTCGATCACTCTAAAAGTAAAGTCCAAAAAGGCTTTTGTATCCGGATGTAATGTGCTTTGTTTGATGGCAACAAAAATGTTATGCAGCGAATTTACTTCAGATAAAAAGGTATTGATTCCTGTAGTATCTGCTCCACAATCTTCCATTGCTTCGATATACATTTCATAATGGCTTTGTCTTCTTCCGTCGATGCTTAAGTCAGTTTCTTCGGCAAGAACAATTTCGTTGATTAAGTATCTTGTTTCAGGATTTTTTGTAGCAAACCAAGGAGTTGTAGTGCAAGTAAGTTTGGCTTGTAATGCTTTTAATAATGACATAAAATCCCAAACAGCAAAAACATGGCTTTCTAAGAAACTATGTAAATCATCGATGCTTTGAATTTTATTGTATAAAGAATGTTGTAAAAGTTGATCTTTTTGAGGTTGAATGCTATTGTGGATAGTTTCAATATTCATTTTCGTAAATTTTTGACAAAGATAAAAAGCTTCCCGGTTAGAGGAAGCTTTTTTATATTGTTTTTGTATATATTTTAATAGTTGTTTACTATTTAAAAGCTGGAATTCCAGTTACATCCATTCCGGTAATCAGTAAATGTATGTCGTGAGTTCCTTCATAAGTAATCACACTTTCGAGGTTCATCATGTGTCGCATGATCGAATATTCGCCTGTAATTCCCATTCCGCCAAGCATTTGTCTGGCTTCACGGGCAATGTGAATGGCCATATCGACATTATTACGTTTTGCCATCGAGATTTGAGCCGTTGTTGCTTTTCCTTCGTTTCTTAAAACGCCTAAACGCCAGGTTAATAATTGCGCTTTTGTGATTTCGGTAATCATTTCTGCCAGTTTTTTCTGCTGTAGTTGCGTTCCTCCAATTGGTTTTCCAAACTGAATTCTTTCTTTGGCATATCTCAAAGCTGTATCGTAACAATCCATTGCAGCACCAATTGCTCCCCACGCGATTCCGTATCGTGCTGAATCTAAACAGCCAAGTGGTGCGCCCAGACCAGATTTATTAGGTAATAAGTTTTCTTTAGGAACTTTTACATTATCAAAAATCAATTCTCCGGTAGATGATGCACGAAGCGACCATTTATTATGAGTTTCAGGAGTTGTAAAACCTTCCATGCCGCGTTCTACGATCAGTCCGTGAATTCTTCCTGATTCGTCTTTTGCCCAAACTACTGCAATATCTGCAAAAGGGGCATTCGAGATCCACATTTTGGCACCGTTTAAAAGATAATGATCTCCTTTGTCTTTAAAATTGGTAATCATACTTCCGGGATCAGAACCATGATCAGGTTCAGTCAAACCAAAACAACCCATGAATTCTCCTGTTGCCAGTTTTGGTAAATATTTCATACGCTGTTCTTCGTTTCCGTATTTCCAAATAGGATACATTACTAATGAAGACTGAACAGATGAGGTCGATCTTACACCAGAATCCCCACGCTCGATTTCCTGCATGATTAAACCGTATGAAATTTGGTCTAATCCTGCACCGCCATATTCCACTGGAATGTAAGGTCCAAAACCACCAATTTCTCCAAGTCCTTTAATAATTTGTTTAGGAAATTCTGCTTTTTGAGCATATTCTTCTATAATAGGAGAAACTTCTCTTTTGACCCATGCACGAGCTGATTCGCGAACTAGTTTATGTTCGTCTGTTAGCAAATCGTCTAGGTTATAATAATCCGGAGCTTGAAATAAATCTGGTTTCATTTGTGATAGTTTTTACAAAAACAAATTTACGTAATAAAAATATAACAAAACAATGTTAAATTGTTATATTTTTACAATACATAAAGAAGAAAATTAGTATAAACCTTAATTAATTTTAGTTTATTGAAAATTTATGCGCTATTTTTGAGATTCCAAAAAACAAATTTAATGAGGCTGATCATCTCTTTTTTACTTTTTTTTGTTCTGAATACGGCAGTTTCTCAACAGAAAAAGGCTTTAACAGAACAAGAGTACTTATTATTGCAAGATAAAATTAGGCTAACTGCAAATGCCAATGTAGATAGCGCGATTGTATTTGCTAATCAAATGATAAAATCCAACAATAATAAACATTTGGCTTTTGCAAATGGAGCATTATCTTACTTAGTTCAGTTAAAAGGAAATTCAGCTCAATCTAAACAAAAATACAAGCTTGCATTAAATTACTATGATAAAATGCCTGATGGGCGGGATAAAAAGCAACTTAGGTCGATTTTATATAACTATGAAGGTTTATCAGAGTGGAAAAGAGGAAATTTTAGCGGAGCAATAGAAAGTTATCAGCAGGGTATTAAGCTGTCTATAGAAATTGGAGATATTATTCAAATTGTAAAATTTAAAAATAATATTGCCTCTATAAATGTAGCTGTTGGTAATTATCGTTTAGCTATAAAAGACTTAAGACAGCTTAATGATTTTGTCGATAAAAATGAAAGAGTATATACCAAAGAGCAATATTTAAATAATAAAAGCAATATCAATATTAGTCTGGCCGGTTCATATGAAGTTTATTATATGAAAGATGCCAAGAAAAAGATTTTGTTGGATTCTGCCGAATACTTTTATAAAAAGACCGTTAGTTATTCTCAAAATTTCCCTGATAATAAAATTGTAGCCAAATTAAGTTTAGGTAATATATATAGTTGGCAAAAAGATTATGACAATGCTGAAAAAACCTACTATGACATTGTTTTTTTGGCGCATCAAAATAATATGCCAGAGATATTATGTACCGCAAATTATAATTTAGGAGACCTTTATTACACAACAAAAAAATACGATAAGGCTTTAGTATTTTTTAAAAAATCAGATTCGATAGCGGCAAATACCAAAACGAATCAGGTAGATTATCTGAAATCAAATTATTATCAGGCAAAAATTTATAACATTCTTAAAGAACCTGAGCTCGCGTACAAACATTCGAAAATTTACCTGGATAATTACGAAAAGTCAGAGTCAAAATTAAATGACGAAATTCTGGAAGTAAATTATAAACTGGGTGTGGGAGATTTGACTAATGAAATGGTAACCATTCAGGAAAAATATAAATACGATGTTTTTATCAATAAAGCATTGAAAGTTTTTTATGTCATTTTGTTTGTCACTATTGTTTTTTTATTGATTAAAAACATAAGGGATAAAAACAAAGCTCATAAAAAGATGAATGACTTAATTGAGGAATTTAAAGCTAATTTAGAGAAGAAAGCAAATTATCCTGAACAAGAAGAAGAAGTCGTTTTTGAGCAGGAAGAAATTTTACTCAAGAAAGAAAATGCCAATTTGAGTATCGATGAAGCGAAAGAAAATAAAATAGTAGAAAAATTGCTCGCTCTCGAAAGTAAACATGAATACCTAAATGCCGATTTTACCCTGCCGTATGTTGCAAAGAAAATAAAGACAAATACAACCTATTTGTCTTATGTGGTAAATAAACGTTTTGGTAAATCTTTTGGAGAATATTCGAACGAACTTAAGATTAATTATGTAATCAACGAAATGATTACCAATCATATGTATCGTAAATATTCGACTCAGGCCATTGCAGAAAGTGTTGGGTTTAAAAATGCAGTTTCATTTGCCAAATCATTTCGCAAAAGAACTGGAGTATCTCCAGCTCAGTTTGCGAATAATATTTAATAAGTCATAGATAATAATTTTGACTAATTCTATGATAGCTGCCAATTCTCTACAATCTTACTACAGTGTATTTCCTTTTCCGTCTCCTTTTGATGGGTCAATATATTGAGTCTGGGCTGTGTTTCCTTTTCCATCTCCTTTAGATGGATCAATAGACTCGTCGCCTCCGTGAACAGTTTTTTGTTGATTTTTAGATAATTTTTCTGTTTGAAAATCGCTTATATTTAATTTTTGAGTTTTCATAATTAGTTTCTTTATTAATTAAATTATTGATAGGAAAAATTGCAGTTGGTACAATTTTTTCTTGAACTATTTTGTTGTAATGATTTTATATTGAGGCATTTGTTGTTTTTTAACAGCTACTACATTGCTCCTTTTCCATCTCCTTTAGACGGATCAATATCGTCACCTCCAGAAACAGTTTTTTGTTGGTTTTTAGATAATTTTTCTGTTTGAAAATCGCTAATGTTTAATTTTTGAGTTGTCATAATTAGTGTGTTTATTAATTAATTATTGATATGAAAATTGCAGTTGGTATTATTTTTTTGAGCTATGTTGTTATAATGATCTTAGATGGAGATCCTGGATTTTGATATTTATTTAGTACCTACTACGGTTGCTCCTTTACCATCTCCTTTAGATGGATCAATATCATCACCTCCTGAAACTGTTCTTTGATGTTTTTTGGATAATTTTTCAGTTTCGAAATCGCTAATATTTAATTTTAGATTTGCCATTTTTTTTTATTTAAAAGTTAAATTATTTGTAAGAAGTTTCTCTTATAATTAGAGAAGCTGATTGTTAGTTTATATTGTATTTTTTAATTTTTTTTTCAGATCATTCTATAAGAAAAAACTTTAAATTTTGATCTTGAATTTTGTTGCAATATTATGTTTTAAGATATGGTTGCACCCTTCCCATCACCTTTGGACGGATCAATTTCACCGTCACCTCCGTGAACAGTTTTTTGTTGATTTTTAGATAATTTTTCTGTTTGAAAATCTGTCAATTTTAATGCTTGATTTGTCATGTCGTTGAGTATTAGGGTTTATGATTTATCAAAACTAGACAAAAAGGAAAACGCTTAGTCGAGAATCGCGTTTTGAGGGTTTTGGCGGAAACATAATTGATGTAAGTTATTGTATTTCAATAATTTGATCAATTCATTCAGACTGCTATAATTTATAAATTGTATGTAGTATAATTGATAAAATGTGTGTCTTCGACGTTTTATTACGAATAAAAACAGCAATATTTGTATTGTAATTATGATTTTAAAGATTCGAAAAAGATGTTAAAACTTGTCCAAAAATTTCTACAAATAAATAGATACTCGGAAATTAAAAATGAGTTTAAAGATTTGTTTCTTTCTCATCCAAATTATCCTAGTTTATTTGCCATAACAGATTCTCTGGATTTGCTGTCTGTAGAGAATGCTGCAGTGAGAGTTTCGAAAGAACAAATAGTTGATTTGCCATCTAATTTTTTGGCCTATTTTAAAGAGGAACTTATACTGGTAGAAAAAGCTAAAAACTTCGTTCGTATTAATACTATAAAAAAAGGAAGTTTAAAAATGCCTTACGAAAAATTCCTTTTAGATTGGAATGGAGTAATCGTTGCAATAGAACCAAATAATGTTATTGCCAGAGAAAATTTAAAAGTTGAATTCAGCTGGTTAAAATTTACTTTGCCGCTTTTGCTTTTAGTTGGGTTATCTTTTTTCTACAATAGCTATAATTTGTTTAGCGTTGTTTTTTTAGTAACATCAATTCTGGGGTTTGCAGTAAGTGTTTTTATAGTTCAGGAAAAATTAGGTTTTAAAAACGGTATTATTTCAAGATTTTGTAACCTTAGTTCAAATTCTTCTTGTAATTCTGTTATTAATAATAAAGAAGGAAATAATAAATGGATTGGTTTTTCAGATCTGCCGCTTATTTTCTTTGCTTCAAGTTTAATTGCTGTTTTAGTTCAGCCGCTTGAATCAGCAGTTTTTATTGGTTTTTTAAGCTTACTGGCCATTCCGGTAATTGTTTCCTCTATTTGGATTCAAAAGTTTGAAATACAAAAATGGTGTGTAATGTGCCTGGCAGTTTCGGCCATAATATTTGCACAAAGCGTGGTATGGTTTGCGTCAGATTTGTTTACGTTAAGTTTTAGTTTAGGGGAAATTTTTCCTTTTATATTTTCTGTAGTTCTTCTGATTCCAATTTGGTCATTTTTAAAAACAATTATAAAAAATATTCTGGGTAATGAAAACTCTCTGAAAGAGATGAAAAAGTTCAAAAGAAATTATTCGTTATTAAATTTTTTATCTAAAAAAGTACCTGATACAAATGGTTTTGAAGACTTAAGAGGATTAAATTTTGGAAACCGAAATGCTGCAGTAAAACTTGCTATTATTATAAGCCCAAGCTGCGATCATTGTCATAAAACATTTCAGGAAGCATTTGATTTAGTGTTAAGATATCCGGATAAGATATTTTTGAATGTATTATTCAATATTAACCCTGAAAATGCCGAAAACCCATATAAGCCAGTTGTCGAAAGACTTTTGGCTATCAATAGAGCAACTCCCGGTAAAACGGTTGAAGCAATATCTGATTGGCATATTAAAAAAATTGGCCTTAAAAAATGGCTTAAAAAATGGCATGTTGATTCTGTTAGCATCATGATCAATCAGGAAATACAAAAGCAATACGAATGGTGTTCTAAAAATAATTTCAATTATACACCTGTTAAAATTGTAAACGAAAAAGTTTTTCCTGGCGAATATGAGTTAAGTGAATTAAAATATTTCTTAAACGATTTTACTGAGGAATCTGTAAGTGAGGTTCTTGAAAAGAAAATAGCTTAATATTTCTAAAGTAATCTTAAGTATAACAGACAGAAGCTTCAAATGTCTATAAATGATTGAAGTAATAAACGGAAAACATTAAAACCTAAGTATCATGTTAAAAAACATTTTGAATCTAGAAGGCGCAGTAGAATTAAGCGAAAATGAACAAAAAATGATAGCTGGAGGTAATGCTCCGGTTTGCAATCCAGGTTCGTTTGCAAAAAGATGTAACGAAAATGGAACAGTACCTTATTACTGGGATTGTGTGCCTGACGGAACAAAGGCTTGCTAATTAACGATAATAAGTACTAAACAAAAACAAAAAACAGAATTATGATAAAAAATATTTTAAACCTTGAAGGCGCTCATTTTCTAACTACAAATGAGCAAAAAAGCATACAAGGAGGAACACCGGTTCAACCAGCCAATTGTTCTTGCTTTTGTTTTTCAGGAGCTAAGAAAGTAGAAGCTTATTGTAATGCCTATTGTCCTGACGGATCGCTTCCGGGAATCAACGTAGGAAGTCCGTCAACATGTACTTCTCCAATGCCTCCGCCAAAACCGGGACTTGAGTAGGTTAATAAAATAAATCTGCTTTTATTTTAAAAGAAGTTATCATCTAAAACAAAACAAAAAAACATAGTTATGATCAAAAACATTTTAAACCTTGAAGGAGCTTATTCACTAAGTGAAAATGAGCAAAAAAGTATCAATGGAGGAAGTATTCCGCCAGATGGTGAGTGTGGAGAATTTGTTGTGTTTTATGCTAGTCAGGAACAATGTTTGGCTTATCCGCGTAACTTAAGGCCAGCATATATAGGAAATAATCAATGTTCTATATTAATGGCTCCATGTTAATTGACTGAACCGTTACAATAAAATATAATTGGAGTTTCAACATCAATATTTTATAATGTTAAAGAAAATTTTGAATTTAGAAAGTGCGCAAAATATAAGCAAAAGTGAACAAAAAACAATAAAAGGAGGAATTCCTGAATGTTGGGTTCATGCAATCGAAGCTGGATGCGTTTTGATACCAGTAGGCGGAAATTGCCCTGTAAATACATCAGCAGGTATATGCGAAACTAGTCGCCTTTGTTGTTAATTTTTAACCGTTTTAAGAGAAATACAGTATAGCCTTTTTTAGAATTTAGTCATGTTTTTTTTAATTTGTAGGCGCTCGATCGTGGAACATTGAGCATATTTCCCCACATTGATGATTGGTGTTGGGAATCTTTAGGAAAATTGGTCACTGAGTTGATTTTTATTTGGTTAGGGTTAACCAGTGCCATCTCCTACAGAAATTGTATTTCTAATAAATATGGTTTTTAAATACCCTAACAGAGAAGATATCATCTTCTCTGTTTTTTTTTTCATGAATATAATAGAGTGAAATATTATGATAGTTTTTTAAGAAGACAGAGGCTTCAACTGTCTTAAAATGATTGGAGTACTAACAAATCAAAAAAACAAATTATGAAAAAATTGAAAGATTTAATCGGGGTTGAAATTTTAAGTGCTACTGAAAAGAAAAACATTAAGGGCGGAGGCCCTGGAATCGAGGCTTGTTATTGTCCTGATGGCACTTTTGCCGGTATTATACATCCGGGAGAAGGTGAAGTTTGCTCATCGGTTATTGAAGAAAGTTGTTTATTAGATCATTAATTTTTTTTTAGTTTTAAATAAAAAGGAACCGCCTCATGATTTTATTTTGGCGGTTTCTTTTATAAAGATCGTAACGGTGCTTTGAATGATAAAGAATGATCGGATAAATTGTTTTAGAGATTAAATAGAAATCGGATGCGTTAAATGTAATCAGTTTAAAATTAAGTATTTAAATTGTTTGCAAAAAGGGAGAATAATTAATTTAATAGTAAATATCATATTTTTGTTAAATAAAGAAATTTAATCTTAAATTGCTCTGAAATAAATGAATATAAGTTGAAAAAATTCACCAATTATAAGCAGGCTGATTATAAGGATTGTGGGCCAACATGTTTAAAGATAGTAGCTAAACATTACGGAAAAACAATCAACATTCAGGAGTTGAGAGACATTAGCGAAACAACTCGTGAAGGTAGTAATTTGCTTTTTTTAAGCGATGCCGCAGAGAAAATTGGTTTTAGAACATTAGGTGTAAAATTAAATCTGGAAAGATTACAAGAGGCACCATTGCCTTGTATTTTGCATTGGAATAAAAACCATTATGTGGTACTTTATAAAATCAAAAGAGGAACGTATTATATCTCGGATCCCGCTTTTGGTTTAATCGAATATAATAAACAGGATTTTATTAAATTCTGGATAGGCAACAATGCAGACGAATTTACTCAGGAAGGAGTCGCATTATTGATGGAAGCCGCTCCAAAGTTTTTTCAGTCTGAATTTGATAAGGAAGAAAATAAAGGTTTAGGTTTTGCATTATTGTCGCAATACGTTTTGCGGTACAAATCGTTTTTAATACAACTTAGTATAGGGTTGTTGGCCAGCAGTTTGCTGCAATTGATTTTTCCGTTTTTAACCCAAAGTATTGTCGATGTAGGGATACAAAATCAAAACATCCATTTTATTTATTTAATCCTTTTTGCACAATTATTTCTTTTTGCAGGAAAGACAGGTTTAGAACTCATCCGGAGTTGGATATTATTGCATCTTTCTACCCGAATCAATATTTCGCTTATTTCAGATTTCTTTATTAAATTAATGAATCTGCCCATTTCGTTCTTTGATGTGCGAATGACCGGAGATATTATGCAGCGTATTAATGATCACCGCAGAATCGAAAAAATTCTGACCACTTCATCATTGAATGTTTTGTTCTCTGTAATTAATATGTTCGTGCTGGGAGGAGTATTGGCTTATTTTAATCTTCAGATATTCTTTGTGTTTTTTGTTGGAAGCATTCTTTACTTTGGATGGATTACTTTATTCTTAAAACGAAGAGAAGTTCTCGATTACAAGCGTTTTGCAGAGGTCTCAAACGAGCAAAACAAAGTGATGGAACTTATTAACGGAATGCAGGAAATTAAACTGCATAATGCCGAAAAACAAAAACGCTGGGGTTGGGAGTATATTCAGGCCAGACTTTTCAGGGTTTCGATAAAAGGATTGGTTTTAGAACAAACACAAACTATTGGTTCGTCTGTAATCAATGAGCTAAAAAATATCTTCATCATATTTCTTTCTGCTAAATTAGTAATTGATGGTTCTATAACGTTGGGGATGATGCTGGCGATAAGTTCGATCGTAGGAAGTTTAAACGGACCAATAACACAGCTTATAGAATTTGTGAGAGAACTTCAGGATGCTAAAATCTCATTGGCCAGATTGTCTGAAATTCACGAGAAAGAAGATGAAACACAACAAGAAGTTCATCAAACAAGCGATGTTCCGTTTGATTCTGATATTGAGATTAAGAATCTCTCTTATCGTTATCTGGGATCAGATATTCCCGTTTTAGATGATTTAACACTAAAGATTCCTGCCAATAAAGTAACGGCAATAGTAGGCGTTAGCGGAAGCGGAAAAACTACTTTAATGAAACTGCTTCTGAAATTTTATGAACCTGAAAAAGGAGAAATTACGATAGGCAATACACAGTTTAAAAATATTTCGCAAAAAGCATGGCGATCCAATATTGGCGCAGTGATGCAGGAAGGTTTTATTTTTAGTGATACTATCGCTAATAATATTGCTTTTGGTGTCGATAAAGTCGATAAAGAGCGCTTGGTTTATGCAGCAGATGTCGCCAATATAAAAGAATATATCAGCGGTTTGCCACTTGGTTATAATACTAAAATTGGCGCCGAAGGAACCGGAATGAGTACAGGACAAAAACAGCGTATGCAAATAGCAAGAGCAGTTTATAAAAATCCTGAGATATTATTTTTTGATGAAGCAACATCGGCATTAGATGCCAATAATGAGAAAGAAATTATGCGCAAACTGGATATTTTCTTTAAAGACAAAACGGTTGTGGTTATTGCACACCGATTGAGTACAGTGATGAATGCTGATCAAATCGTGGTTCTGGATAAAGGAAAAATTATAGAGATTGGCAATCATTCTGCTTTGGTAGAACAAAAAGGAAATTATTTTGAACTGGTTAAAAATCAATTACAATTAGGAAATTAATCATGGCAGAAGATACTACATTCGAATTAAGAAGTGAGGAAGTTCAGGACATCCTTACCAGAGTACCCCACTGGATGATACGCTGGGGAACTGTTTTGATATTTGTAATTATTTTTATGTTGTTTTTTGTATCCTGGTTTATCAAATATCCGGATGTTGTAAATACCGAAATTGTCATTACAACCAATATTCCGCCAGAGAAGATAGTTTCGAAATCTTCCGGGCGTATCGAGGCTATTTTGGTAAAAAACAAATCGGTAGTTTCAAGAAATAGTACACTCGCAATTATCGAAAACACAGCCAATTACAACGATGTTTTTTTATTGAAAAAAATCGTTGATGAATATAATGTCAACAACCCACAAAAAGCTTTTCCTTTTGCTTTGCTAAAAAATGCACAATTAGGAGAGATCGAAAGTGCTTTTGCTGTTTTTCAGAAAGATTATCAGGCAGAAGAATTAAATAAAGATTTACAGCCTTTTCAGGTCGAAAACAGAGCGCAGGTTTCAGAGAAAGTGCAAATCAAGGAAAGATTAGAAATTCTGCAGCAGCAAAAGGTCATTAACGAAAGTGAATTACAGCTTCAGAAAAATGAAATAGCACGTTTTGAAACTTTATTCAATAAAGGCATTATTTCAGCTCAGGAAATGGAGGCTAAAAAGTTAGGTTATCTTCAGGCACAGAAGAATTATAAAGGGCTTTTAACGTCTATTTCGCAGTTGAAGTCCTCTTTGATTGATAATTCAAAATTAAGTCAGAATTCGCAAATAAGCGGCACTAAGGAAGAAGTTACCCTTGGCAGAAACATGGCGCAATCCTTTTATCAGCTTAAAAAAGTAATAAAAGATTGGGAATTGGCTTATGCCTTAAAATCTTCAGTAAGCGGAGTGGTTACATTTTTGCAGGTTTGGACAGAAAACCAAACCATAAATGTTGGTGATAATGTGTTTTCGATTATACCGGACACAAAAAATGGTTTTGTCGGGAAGGTTAAAGCACCGGCTTTAAATTCCGGAAAGATAAAAGTAGGGCAAACGGTAAATATTCGATTAGCGAATTTTCCGGACAGAGAATTTGGTGTGCTAAAAGGAAAAATCCAGAATATTTCATTGGTTCCGGATAAAGACGGAAATTTATTATTAGATGTCGCGCTGCCAAACGGATTGCAGACTTCTTATAAAAAGCAAATTGTTTTTCAGCAGGAAATGAAAGGAAGTGCTGAAATTGTAACCGAAGATCTGCGACTAATCGAGAGAATTTTATATCAGTTTAAGAGTATTTTCGAACAGGTTTAGAACTTTAAATAAAATTCTTTAGTCAATTCAATATATTCCGGAGTATAAACATGTCGGTCGATTTCGATTGTTAATTCGTCGATTTCGATTTCGGCAGTTTCATTTCGGCTAAAAGCCAATAGACTTCTTTTAATTGCAGCTGTTGGAGTTCCTTTTACGCGGGTAATTTTTATTGGATATAATTCTGATTCTTTCGCTAAAGCGATAAATTTTGCTTCTTCTTTAAAAGGAAGAATTATAGCAAATATTCCCTTTTCAGATAAAAGCAAATCAGCAGCTTCCACCAGTTCTTCAAAAGGCATGGCGTCCTGAAAGCGTGCTAAATCGCGTTGTTCATTTTCGGTTTTATAATCTTCAGCATAAAAAGGAGGATTTGAAACAATCAGATCATATTCGTCTTCCGGTTCCTCGATAAATTCATCCAAACCTGCATGAAAACAAAATAAACGATCACCCCAAGGAGAATTTTCAAAATTATCAACCGCTTGTTCGTAAGCATCTTCATCAATTTCTAAGGCATCAATTTGTTCGGCATGAGTTCGCTGAGCAAGCATCAAAGCAATAATTCCGGTTCCTGCACCAATATCTAATACACTAAACGGATTATGATGAACTGGAGCCCAAGAGCCCAATAAAACGCCGTCTGTACCAACTTTCATGGCAGTTTTATCTTGTTGAATAGAGAATTGCTTGAATGTAAACATAAAAATTAAATTCCAATTTTTTTTAAATTCCAAATTCCAATCCGAAAAAGAAAATTCCAAATCTTAAATTCCAAATTCCAATTGTAAAAGGAGTAAAAACCTATATGGTTTTGAGTCGCAAAAGTAAGATTAAAATCTTAATAATTATTTTGAAGTTTTAGTGATTATTGCCGATAGAATCTTTCTTAATTCTTCGACTTCGAATAATAAAGAATCTGAAAGTGTTTTTTGATCAGGATTTAAACTTTTAAAAAATGGCTTCTTTCAAAAAAAACTACAAAAACTATAAATATATATGATAATTTGTATTCCTAAATTATTTTAACGCAGAGAGCGCAATCCCGATAGCTATAGGGATTCGCAGAGTTAACTAAGATTTAAGTTGTGTTTACACAATCTAAGTCCGCAAAGCTTTGTGAACTTTGTGTATTTACTAAACTTAGTATATTTAAAAAACTTTGTGTTCTCTGTGGTATTTTTTTGCAGATTTCTATAATGACCCGATTTTTATCGAAGCTAATTAGAATTTAAAAAATTTAGAATTTCTTAATTAAAGATACATCTCCACCAATCCTTCAGGCAAGTTCATGATAACTTTTTTATTCTCACGATCAATTTTTACAAGGAAATGATCGATCATCGGAATCAGCATTTCTACTTCGCTATTTAAAACTTCAAAAAGAGGTTGTGCGGTAGAATCGTTTACGGCAACAATTTTTCCAAAAACGCCTAAACGCTGATCTTCAATTTCGAAACCAATAACTTCGTGGAAATAAAATTTGTTACCGGAAAGTTTTGGCAACATATTCAAAGGAAGATAAATGGCATTACCCATAATGGCATCTGCATCTTCTTCGGTATTCATATCTTCAAAACGAATTCTAAGAAAGTCGTTTTTGTGCAATGAACTTTTTTCAATAAAAAAAGGAACCAGGTGTTTATTGCATTCAATAAACACTGATTCCAGATTTTCGTATAACTCAGGTTCGTCCGTGTCTAAATAAGCCAGAACTTCACCTTTGAAACTAAATTTTTTAGCGATTTTACCTAAATAAAAACAATCTTCTTTACGCATTCTCGCTAAATATAATTATGCTTCAGTTGTTTCGTTATTTTCTTCAGCAGCAGGAGCTTCTTCAGTAGATTCTTCTACTTCAGCAACTTCTTCTTCAACTGCAGGAGTTGCAGCAGCGATAGCATCAGCTTCAGCCTGAGCTGCAGCAGCTAAACGTTTAGCGTTAACTTCTTGTTCTGCTTTTAAAGATTTAGCTCTGGCATCAGCTTGCGCTTTTGTTAAACCTTCTTTTTTAGCATCAACTTTTCCAGCTTTAGCATCTAACCAAGCAGATAATTTAGCATCAGCTTGCTCTTGAGTCAAAGCACCTTTACGAATACCTCCATCAAGGTGGTGTTTCAATAAAGCACCTTTGTAAGAAAGAATTGCTCTTGCAGTATCAGTTGGTTGTGCACCATTGTGTAACCATTTTACAGCGCTATCAATGTTTAATTCGATAGTTGCAGGGTTTGTGTTAGGATTGTAAGTACCGATTTTCTCTAAGTATTTACCATCTCTTTTTGAGCGTGCATCTGCAGCTACAACCCAGTAAAAAGGTCTTTGTTTTTTACCGTGTCTTTGTAATCTAATTTTTACTGACATAATCTTATGATTAAATTTTGAGGTACTCGACCTCTGTTAATTAAGGGCGCAAAGATATAATTTTTTTATGAATTATTCGTTCCAAACTTTATTAAATATATTTGATGCCGATTTTTGCTGTTTTTTAAGCTGTTTCAGGGTTTAAATTTTTATTTTTTGGCTCAAATAAGGTACTTTTGCCTCAAATTCATGACTTTATGAAAAAATATATCTACTTGTTTATTAGTGTTTTTGTACTTGCATCGTGTACTGAAGATGTAAAATTTAATACGCCTGCTTTTCAGGGATTAAAAGATAATGTCTTTTGGAGGTCTCAAAACTATACAGCTTATACAACAATAGACGGAGATTTATTTATCGAAGGAGGTTTGGGAGCTGAGAAAGTAAGCTTAAAACTGCCTTCTCCAATTCCTCAGACTTATATTTTGGGTGTTGATGATATAGCAACGGCTTCCTATTCGAATGTTTTTCCGAGTGAAACACCTCAGTTTACTACAGGAACAAACATGGGGAATGGCCAGGTTGTAATTACAGATTTTGATGTTAAAAACAATACTATTTCGGGAACATTTAAATTTACAGCAGTAAATGTTAGTGCGGGAGATGGAGAAAAACCTGAGATTCATTTTACAGAAGGTGTTTTTTATAAGATTCCGTATACGTCTAAGGTTAACTTCTAAAAATTAAGTTTTTCATTTGCAATTGTTTGGTTTTGTTGATTTCTATTTTTTTAAATCAAAATAAAAACATAAATAAACTAATATATAGTAGATTACAGAAAAATAAGACTACATTTGCTACATTATTATAAATAAGTACATATGAACATTTTTGTTGGAAGCCTTCCATTCAGTATTGAGGAAGCAGATTTAAGAGAGTCTTTCGAGGCTTACGGAGCAGTAGATTCAGTTAAAATTATTACTGATAAATTTACAGGAAGAAGCAAAGGTTTTGGTTTCGTAGAGATGCCAAACGATGCAGAAGCTCAAAAAGCAATTGATGAATTGAACGGAGCTACTGTTCAAGGTCGTGCAATTGTGGTTAATAAATCTGAACCGAAACCAGAAGGCGAAAGAAGAAGCTTCAACAATAACAGTCGTGGTGGAGATTCACGCGGAGGTTATGGTGGAGGAAACAGCCGTGGTGGAAATGACCGTGGTGGTAACAGAGGAGGATATTAATATTTTTTTCTAAATATATAAAAGGGATCAACGCAAGTTGATCCCTTTTTTTATGTAAAATTTTGTTTTGTAGAGATGCACAGCAGTGCATCTAACTCAATGCGAAGACGCACTGCTGTGCGTCTCTACATAAAACCTGAAACAAAATTAACTATAAGTTTTCTACAAGCCAATCTCCAACTTCGCTGGTTTTGTATGCTTTTGATCCTTTTGTTGCTAAATCTTCTGTAACAATTCCTTGTTCTAATGATTTGTTTACAACGGCTCTGATGGCTTCTGCTTCATCTTTTAATCCAAAAGCATCTTCGAACATCATGGCCGCAGATAAAATAGTTGCCAACGGATTAGCAATATTTAATCCTGTAGCCTGAGGGTAAGATCCGTGGATTGGTTCGTATAATGAAGTATGTTCTCCAACAGAAGCAGAAGGCATTAATCCCATAGATCCAGAAATTACAGAAGCTTCATCTGTTAAGATATCTCCAAATAAATTCTCTGTAATCAAAACGTCATAAGAATTTGGCCATTGTACCAAACGCATTGCCACTGCATCAACAAATTCGTAAGAAACAGTAACTTCCGGATACTCTTTTTCCATTGCCTGAACGGTTTCTCTCCATAAACGTGAAGTTTCCAAAACGTTTGCTTTATCAACGCAACATAATTTTTTGCTACGTGTCATGGCAAGTTCAAAACCTTTTTTAGCCAAACGCTGAACTTCGACTCTTGTGTAAACACAATTGTCAAAAGCAGTTTCTCCGTCGTCTCTTCTACCTTTTTCTCCAAAATAGATTCCTCCGGTTAATTCTCTTAAGAAAACCAAGTCAGTTCCTTCTATTCTTTCTCTTTTTAAAGGAGAATTATCAATCAAAGAAGGGAAAGTAAAAGTAGGGCGTACGTTAGCAAACAAACCTAATTTTTTACGCATCAATAATAATCCCTGCTCAGGGCGAACAGGTGCGCTTGGATCGTTATCATATTTTGGGTGGCCAATTGCTCCAAACAAAACAGCATCAGCTTTCATACACACTTCATGTGTTTCGTCAGGATAAGGAACTCCAACAGCATCAATTGCAGCTGCTCCGGTAAGAGCTGGTGTCCATGTTATTTCGTGATTGAATTTTTTTGCAATAGCATCAGATACTTTTACAGCTTCATTAATTACTTCTGGTCCGATTCCGTCACCGGCTAAAAGGGCTATGTTAAATTTCATTTTTTTTAAGGTTCTAAGGTTCTGAGTTACTAAGGTTCTAAGTTTTTTCTTAGTAAGCAGAATTTTAATTTATAATTTTTTTTAAGGTTCTAAGGTTCTAAGGTTCTGAGTTGCTAAGTTTCTAAGTTTTTTTCTTTATAATCTTAGTAACTTGATGATAAATTACTTTTTTTAAGGTTCTGATTCGTTAAGATTCTAAGTTCAAAGAAAAAATCTCAGATCCTTAGAATCTTAGCAACTTAGAACCTTACGGAATCACATTCAACATCTTTTGCGTTGCAATAATTGCTGCAACTGTTTGATCTGAATCTAATCCTCGTGTTTTAAATTCTTTTCCGTTGTTTGTCCAGGTGATGATCGTTTCGCACAAAGCGTCAGAACTACTTCCTGGCGGGATTCTCACGGCGTAGTCAATCAATTTTGGAAGCGTTAGTTTTTTGCTTTTGTAAATTTTGGATAAAGCATTCATAAAAGCATCAAACTGACCGTCTCCTTGCGCATGTTCTTCGATGATTTCCCCATTAAGATTTAAGCTTAATGTTGATGATGGGCGCGTTCCTTTTGAATGCATTAATACGTAAGACTGTATAGTAATTTTATCTTCATAAGTATGGCTGTCCAAAACATCTGAAATAATGTACGGAAGATCTTCCTTGGTAACCGTTTCTTTTTTATCACCCAATTCGATGATTCTTTGGGTAACCAATTTCAAATCTTCCTGATTTAATTTTAAACCTAATTCCTGAAGATTTTTTTCGATATTGGCTTTTCCCGAAGTTTTTCCAAGCGCATATTTTCTTTTTCTTCCAAAGCGTTCCGGAAGCAAATCATTAAAATATAAATTGTTTTTATTGTCACCGTCAGCGTGAATTCCGGCAGTTTGAGTGAAAACATTATCACCAACAATTGGTTTGTTAGCAGGGATTCTGTATCCTGTAAAAGTTTCTACCAGTTTGCTTACCGTATAAAGAGAAGTCTCCTTGATGTTGATACTAACTTCTGGCAGATAATCATTTATAACAGCAACTGTACTTTCAAGTGGTGCGTTTCCGGCGCGTTCACCCATTCCGTTTACGGTAACGTGAAGCCCGTTTATGCCGGCTTTTACAGCTTCCATAACATTAGCAATACTTAAATCGTAATCGTTATGCGCGTGAAAATCAAAATGAATTTGTGGATATTTTGCTCTAATTTTCGAGATAAATTCAAAAGTCAAAGACGGAATTAATACGCCTAAAGTATCAGGAAGTAAAATTCTTTTAACGGGTTGAGTAGATAAAAAGTCAAGGAACTGAAAAACGTATTCTGGTGAATTTCTCATTCCGTTGCTCCAGTCTTCCAGATAAACGTTTGTGTCGATATTATTTTCTTTTGCTAAAGCGATTATCTCGGCAATTTCTGAAAAGTGCTGTTCAGGTGTTTTTTTTAATTGATGTGTCAGGTGATTCATTGAACCTTTGGTCAATAAATTCTGCACTTTGGCACCAGCTTTTTTCATCCATTCGATCGAAACGCCTCCGTCTACAAACGAAAGTACTTCAATACGATTCGTATATCCTTTTTCGGCTGCCCAGGATGTGATGCCTTTTACGGCTTGAAATTCTCCTTCGCTGACACGAGCCGAAGCAATTTCGATTCTATCAATATTTAATTCCTCCAACAACAATTGTGCAATGGTTAGTTTTTCTGCAGCAGAAAATGATACTCCCGAGGTTTGTTCACCATCACGAAGCGTCGTATCCATTATTTCAATTTTTCTTTTTTCCATATTGATTTTCTATATTTCTTTAAAAAGTGAATTATAGTTATTGTTATATTTTTCCTCTTACTTCGTTTAGCTTCATGGTCATCGAAATTGCTGAATTTTCGATCCAGTTATTGTATTCTTCAATTGCCTTCAATCGTAATTCATCTTCTAAATAACCTTCTTCGACCATTTGTCTGGATCCGGCAACTTTGGACCAAATCCCAACTTTCGATTTAAAATCAACATCTTCCTGAAGGTAAACTTCATCTGAATTTATTTTCTCAATCGAATGAAAACCTGCTTCTTTTAATAAAAGAGGTAAATCTTCTCCTATTTTATTGTTCATTCCGGCATCTGCCCGCCATTTCAAAAAAGTTTTATAAAACTCCTGCATGCTTTCCGGCGGCAACGGATTCCAGATTAAATTGGTGTGATCATAATCCAGAATTGATATTTGACCGTTTGGCTTCAATAATGATTTCATTTTTATTAAAGCTTCTTTTGGGTTGCTTAACCATTGCAATGTTCTGGCGGAAACAATTAAGTCGAATTTTATATCCGGGTTGTAATCAAATAAATCAACAGCAATTAATTCTAAATTAGCAATTGATTGATAAGATTCCTGACCGCTTTTTATAAAGTTTTCTGTATTGTCAATGGCAATAACTTTTCCGTTTGGGCCAATATTATTTGCAATGTCTCTTGAAATTGAACCTGTTCCGCAGCCAATATCTAAAACAGTCATTCCTGGTTGTAAAATCTGAGTCAGATTTCTATAATTTTTGGCTAAACTTCTATCGTTGAATATTTTCGTTGCATTTTCGTCTCTTTCAATATGTTTATTGCCTTTCATTTACAATAGGGGTATTTAAAACTTATTTTTTTGTCGGATTATTTGCTTAAATATTTTCGGTCGATTTCATTTAGAAAGACCCGACAAGCTTTGAAACCTGTCGGGTCTAATAGACTGAATGAGATTTCTTTTTAGTAAGGAAGTTTATCGGCGAAAGCCACAATATCTTCTTTAATATTTTGTAGATAATCAATGTCATCAAAGCCATTAATCATATTGTTCTTTTTGTAGCCATTAATCGCAAAAGATTCTGACTGACCCGTTGCTAATAAAGTAATGGTTTGGTTTGGCAGGTTGATTTCTAATTGAGTATTAGGATCAGCTTCAATTGCTTTGAAGATAGTATCAGCAAATTCAGGGCTAACCTGAACTGGTAAAACACCAATATTTAAACAGTTTCCTTTGAAGATATCAGCAAAGAAACTTGAAACTACAGCTCTAAAACCGTAATCGTAAACTGCCCAGGCAGCGTGTTCTCTTGAAGATCCTGAACCGAAGTTTTTTCCTCCAACCAGGATTTTTCCGCTATAAGTTGAATCGTTCAAAACGAAATCAGCTTTTGGAGAATCGTCTCCGTTATATCTCCAGTCTCTAAAAAGATTGTCTCCAAAACCTTCACGTTTTGTAGCTTTCAGGAAACGAGCCGGAATAATTTGATCTGTATCTACGTTCTCAATTGGCAGCGGCACTGCACTGCTGGTAAGTATATTAAATTTATCGTATGCCATTTTTTCTTTTGCTTTAGGCTGTAGGCTGTAAGCTTTAGGCTTTTCCTACAGGGTTGTATTATGTATTGTGTTTTTGCTTAAAGCCTATTGCTTAAAGCTTACAGCGGGAATTAAAATAATTCTCTTGGGTCTGTTAGTTTTCCTGTAACAGCAGCAGCGGCAGCCATAATCGGGCTTGCTAATAATGTTCTTGAACCAGGACCCTGACGACCTTCAAAGTTTCTGTTTGATGTACTTACTGCATATTTTCCGGCTGGAACTTTATCATCGTTCATGGCCAAACATGCTGAACATCCCGGCTGACGTAATACAAAACCAGCTTCTGTAAGAATATCCAAAATACCTTCTTCTTTGATCTGAGCCTCAACAACGTGAGAACCCGGAACTAACCAAGCGGTAACATTATCTGCTTTTTTTCTTCCTTTTACAATTTCGGCGAAAGCCCTAAAATCTTCAATACGACCGTTTGTACAACTTCCTAAGAAAACGTAATCAATTGGTTTTCCAATCATCACATCATCTTCCTGGAAGCCCATGTAAGCAAGCGATTTTTTATAAGTTTCCTCACCGCCTTCAACTTGGTTGGCGTTCGGAATATGTTTAGAGATACCAATTCCCATTCCAGGGTTAGTACCATAAGTAATCATTGGTTCAATATCTGAAGCGTTGATATTTAATTCGGCATCAAAAACAGCATCATCATCCGTTTTTAGAGTTTTCCAGTATTCAACAGCTTTTGTCCACGCTTCACCTTTAGGAGCGTATAAACGTCCTTCAAGGAAATCAAAAGTTTTTTGGTCAGGAGCAATCATTCCTCCACGGGCACCCATTTCGATACTTAAGTTACAAACTGTCATACGGCCTTCCATAGTCATGTTTTCGAAAACATCTCCGGCGTATTCAACAAAATATCCAGTTCCTCCAGAAGTAGTTAATTGAGCGATAATATAAAGTGCAACGTCTTTTGGACCAACACCTTTGCTTAACTGACCGTTTACGTTGATACGCATTTTCTTTGGTTTTGGCTGCATAATACATTGTGTAGAAAGCACCATCTCTACCTCAGAAGTTCCGATACCAAAAGCAATCGCTCCAAAAGCACCGTGAGTAGACGTGTGAGAATCTCCACAAACAATGGTAGCACCTGGCAAAGTAATTCCGTTTTCAGGACCAACTACGTGTACAATTCCATTTTTAATGTGACCTAATCCCCAGTGCGAAATTCCGTATTCGGCAGCATTATCTTCAAGAGCTTTAAGCTGATTGGCAGATAAAGCATCTTCAACTGGTAAATGTTGGTTTATGGTTGGTGTATTGTGATCTGCAGTTGCAAAAGTACGTTCCGGGTATAAAACCTTAACGCCTCTGGCTTTTAATCCTAAAAAAGCAACAGGACTCGTAACTTCATGAATGAAATGACGATCAATAAAAAACACATCTGGTCCATCTTCAATTTTACGCACTACATGTGAATCCCATACTTTGTCAAATAATGTCTTACTCATTTTTATTTTTTTTAATTGTAATTTCTAACCACAGCAATTTCCTGCTCATTATAATAGGAAAACAAAATTAGAAAAAGATATAAGGTCGTCAATTTCAATATTTCATTATATACGATACCCAAACTGAAATACAAATAAGTATTCGGTTTTTTGTTATTGGATTTGATTGTAGAATGAATATAAATTGGTTTTGCTTTTCCTTTTTAGGTTAATTTTGATTTGATTGCTTAAATTTTAATAGTTGGCAAATTTATCTCAAAATCATTACAGAATATAGGTTTTGATTGAAAAAAATGTAACAAAATGAATTAAAATAGTAATAATTGTTAGGTTTGGTTTGTTTTTGAATCTTTGTTTTTGCGTGTTCTAATGGCTTTAAATGCCATTTTTTGAAGTTTTTTTATCTTCTAAAATCTACCAAAATACTACGACATCCAAGAGATGTATTTTTATGAAATTTTATGAATTTTAAGAGAAAAACTGATTACTTAATAAGAATCACTTTTTAAAGATTTAACAGTTTTCTATCTCCAAAAAAAGCGTAAATTTGAACTTCCTCCATTTCTATAAAGCAATTTTTTATAATCCATGTAATCAGAGATTTATATTGGTTAAATTGGAATTTGGAGCTTTAATTTTTGCTATTTAAACTATGTATTTAATATTCGATACCGAAACAACCGGATTACCAAAACGCTGGGATGCCCCAATTACCGATTCTGATAACTGGCCTCGCTGTATTCAGATTGCCTGGCAGCTGCATGACGAAATGGGAAAGCTTGTCGAGCATCAGGATTACCTTGTAAAACCTGACGGATTTAATATTCCGTATGATGCAGAACGTATTCACGGAATTTCGACTGAATTGGCTGAAGCCGATGGAATTACTTTGGCCGAAGTTTTGGAGAAATTCAATATCGCATTAAGCAAAACCAAATTTATTGTTGGTCAGAATTTAGGTTTCGACGTTAATATTATGGGAGCTGAATTTCATAGAATGGGCGTAGATTCACCTATGAGTTCAATGCCGGTTTTAGATACTTGTACTGAGGTTACCGCTTCATTACTAAAACTTCCCGGAGGTCGTGGAGGAAGGTTTAAATTACCAACCTTAACAGAATTACACGAATATCTTTTTAATAAACCTTTCGCAGAAGCGCACAACGCAACTGCCGACGTTGAGGCAACTACACGTTGTTTTTTAGAATTAATAAGAAGAGAAGTTTTTACCAAAGAAGAACTGGATGTTGAGAAGGATTATTTCAAGGAATTCCAAAATAGAAATCCACAGCAATTTCCTTTAATTGGTTTAAAACACATCAACTTAAAAGCAGCTTCTGATAAAATTAGAGAGCAGCTAAAAGCTTTAGAATCGGTTGGAAAAGAACCTGCTGTTTTACATTCTGACAGAGAAGATTTTAAAGAAGCAAAATATGCACATTTACACAATCATACCCAATTTTCGGTTTTACAATCGACAATAGGAATTGGAAATATCGTTGCGGCTACAGCCAAAAACGGAATGCCGGCCGTTGCGATGACCGATACTGGAAACATGATGGGAGCTTTCCATTTTGTGAGCGCCGTTATGAACCACAACAAAGCAGCATCCGGAAAAAATAAAGCTTTGGTTGAAGCTGGTGAAGAACCAACAGAAACCGAGATAAAACCAATCGTAGGTTGTGAATTTAATGTCTGCGACAATCACCTTGATAAAAGCAAAAAAGACAACGGTAATCAGGTTGTATTATTAGCCAAAAATAAAAAAGGGTATCACAATCTGGCGAAAATGTCGTCGATTGCTTTTACTGACGGATTTTATTATGTTCCCAGAATTGATCGAAAAATTGTCGAACAATACAAAGAAGATATCATGGTTTTGTCCGGGAATTTATACGGAGAAATCCAGAGTAAAATCCTGAACGTTGGTGAAAACCAGGCCGAAGAAGCTTTGATTTGGTGGAAAGAACAATTTGGCGATGACTTTTATTTGGAGGTAATGCGCCACAATCAGGAAGACGAAAATCGTGTGAATAAAACGCTGATTGAGTTTTCGCAAAAGCATAACGTCAAATTAATTGCAACAAACAATACTTATTATTTAAATAAAGAAGATGCCAATGCGCACGACATTTTGTTGTGTGTAAAAGATGGTGAAAAACAAGCTACGCCAATTGGTCGTGGTCGAGGATATCGTTACGGATTGCCTAATCAGGAATACTATTATAAGTCGCAGGAAGAGATGAAAAAACTTTTTGCTGATTTGCCTGATGCGATTATCAATATTCAGGAAATTGTCGATAAGGTCGAGATTTATTCACTTTATCGTGATGTATTGCTTCCTAAATTTGATATTCCACAGGAGTTTGTAGTTCCTGAAGACGAAGCTGATGGCGGAGTTCGAGGTGAAAATAAATACCTGCGCCACCTGACAATGGTAGGTGCGAAAAAACGATATGGTGAAATAACAGAATCGATTCAGGAACGTTTGGATTTTGAGTTACTGACCATTTCGAATTCAGGATATCCGGGTTACTTTTTGATTGTACAGGATTTCATTGCCGAAGCCAGAAATATGGACGTTTCGGTAGGTCCGGGACGTGGATCTGCTGCCGGATCTGCGGTAGCTTATTGTTTAGGAATTACGAATATTGACCCTATTAAGTACGATTTGCTTTTTGAGCGTTTCCTGAATCCGGATCGTGTATCCATGCCCGATATTGATATTGACTTTGATGACGAGGGTCGTGGCCGTGTAATGGAATATGTAATCAATAAATACGGTAAAAATCAGGTTGCGCAAATTATTACTTATGGTAAAATGGCAACCAAATCAGCGATTCGTGATACGGCTCGTGTACTGGATTTACCTTTGTTTGAAGCCGATAGAATTGCAAAACTGATTCCGGCAATGATGCCATCAAAATGGAATCTGGCGCGTTTTATTTCTGAAAACGAAGATGAGGTTAAAAAAGCCCTTCGTTCTGATGAATTTGATAATGTAAAAGAATTGATCGCCATTGCCAACGAAGATGATTTGGCGGGAGAAACAATTCAACAGGCAAAAATTCTTGAAGGATCGATGCGAAATACCGGAATTCACGCCTGTGGGGTAATCATTACGCCATCGGATATTACGAATTTCGTCCCTGTTACTACAGCGAAAGATTCTGATTTATATGTAACCCAGTTTGATAACTCGGTTGCAGAAAGTGCAGGATTGCTGAAGATGGACTTCCTGGGTCTGAAGACCCTTACCTTAATAAAAGATACCGTTAAACTGGTAAAATATAGAAACGGAATCGATCTTGATCCGGATACTTTCCCAATTGATGATGTGGAGACTTATGCACTTTTCCAGAGAGGAGAAACGGTTGGAATCTTCCAATACGAGTCACCTGGAATGCAGAAATACATGAAGGATCTGAAGCCAACAGTTTTTGGAGATTTAATTGCCATGAATGCCTTGTATCGTCCGGGACCTTTAGAATATATTCCTTCTTTCGTAAGAAGAAAAAATGGCGAAGAAGAAATCAAGTACGATTTAGATGCCTGTGAGGAATATTTAGGAGAAACTTACGGAATTACGGTTTATCAGGAGCAGGTAATGCTTTTGTCGCAATCGCTGGCTGACTTTACAAAAGGTGAGGCCGACGTTTTGCGTAAGGCGATGGGTAAGAAACAAAAAGACGTACTGGATAAAATGAAACCTAAGTTCGTAGAGCAAGCGGCGAAAAAAGGGCATGATGCAAAAGTTCTGGAGAAAATCTGGAAAGACTGGGAAGCATTTGCGAGTTATGCCTTCAACAAATCTCACTCGACTTGTTATGCCTGGATTGCGTATCAAACTGCTTACTTAAAAGCGCATTATCCGGCAGAATATATGGCGGCGGTTCTTTCGAATAATATGAATGATATCAAGCAAGTATCATTTTTTATGGAAGAATGCAAACGAATGGGCTTGCAGGTTTTAGGGCCGGATGTAAACGAGTCGTTTTACAAATTCACGGTAAACGATGAATATGCAGTACGTTTTGGAATGGGCGCTATCAAAGGTGTGGGTTCCGGAGCTGTGGCAACTATTGTAGAAAGCAGAAAAGACGGTAAATACAAATCGATTTTTGATTTGGCAAAACGTATCGATTTGCGTGCAGCCAATAAAAAAGCAATCGAAAATCTGGCTTTGGCAGGTGGTTTTGATTCGTTTGAAGGAACGACAAGAGCACAATATTTTCATGATGATGGCGATGGAATTACTTTTTATGAAAAAGCAATTCGTTATGGATCTAAGTTTCAGGAAAACGAAAATTCATCGCAAGTGAGTTTGTTCGGAGAAACCAGTGAAGTGCAAATTGATGAACCTGTTGTGCCGCCATGTGAAGACTGGAGCACAATGGAAAAATTGGCCAAAGAGAAAGAGGTTGTTGGAATTTATATTTCAGGACATCCCCTTGATGATTTTAGATTCGAGATGAAATACTTCTGTAATTCCCGATTAGAATCGCTGAAAAGCATGAACGAATATGTAGGTAAAAATCTAAATTTTGCCGGAATTATTAATAACGTGCAGCATCGTGTAGCAAAAAACGGAAAAGGGTGGGCAGTATTTAATCTGGAAGGATATGATGAAAGTTATGAGTTTAAGATTTTTGGTGAAGAATACCTAAAATTCCGCCATTTCCTGATTCAGAACAATTTTGCTTTCATTAAAATATTAATAAAAGACGGTTGGGTCAATCATGATACAGGTAAAAAGTCAGATCCAAGAATGCAATTTGTTGAGATTAGACAATTGCAGGATATTCTGGAAGCGTTTGCTAAAAAGCTGATTTTATTATTGAATATAAAAGATTTACAGGCTGAATTCATTCATAATTTAAGTCAATTATTTAGCGCCAATAAAGGAGATAATGCTGTGGCTTTTGAGATTATGGAGCTTGAAAAGATAAAACGTTTGGTCGAAGTAGAAACTCCTACGGATTTTGAAGAAGCAGATGATGCCGTTTTTGTAGACGAGAATGATACGGAAGCAGCTCTTGAAGAAACCAAGATTCAGGAAGTAAATGAGGTCGAAGAAATAAAAGTTGTAACCAAGCTTGCCATGCCTAGTCGAAGAGTAAAAGTTAAGATTTGTACTGAGTTATTGATAGAATTAGAGAAAATGCAGGTAAATTTTAAGCTAAACTAAATTTTAACAGTTAAAATTTAAGGGAATGCATTTTTTTTAAGTTAAAAATATGCATGCATAATACTTTTTTAGTAATATTGCTTAAAATTACAACGATTTCGTACCAAGTCTAACAATGCAAACTATAAGAATATGTTAAAATAATCTATGTTTGTATAAATTAATTAAAATCAGAATTATGAAAAAGAACCTATTTTTACTAGGATTATTAGTTTGCTCTATGGCCACAATGGCGCAAACCGAAAAAGCAGATAAACCAGAAAGTTGGTATTTTAAATTAGGTGGATCTTATTTTAATCAAACTGCTTCTACTGAGTTTCCAACCGTGGGCGGACATGATGCAATGGATAGAACTTATGTAGGAGGAAAATTAGTTTCTGAAGAAAGTGTTACAGGTTCATTTGGACAAGGATTTAGAACTGGTATTACTGCTGGTTACCGTTTTTCAGCACGTTTAGGAGTTGAATTAGGAGTTAATTATTATACTAGTAATGATAAGAAAATGGCAGAAACCAGATCAGATTTGCCAATTACGCCAGCAGGTGTTTATAGCTTTAAATCAGTAGGACAAATTAGTGCTTTTGATGTAGCTCCTGCACTTGTAATGTTTTTAGGAGAAGCTCATGGTTTCGAACCTTATACTAAAGTTGGAATTTTAGTTCCTATTCATGGAGATTTAGAAATCACTTCTGATGCTTATGCTCCAATCGCTTTTAATCCAACTACAGGAGCTCCGGTAGCTTTTGGAGATGTTCATAGTGTTGATAAAGTAAAACCAAATCCAACATTAGGATTTACGGCTGCTTTAGGTACATCTTATAAATTAGGAAAACATATTTCTGCTTTTGCAGAATTAGAATACCGTAACTTTACTGTACACGGAAAAACAAAAGAAACAACTGAATTTACAGTAAACGGAAAAGATGCTTTAGCAACAAGAACTACAGCTCAAATTCATACTAATTACCAAGATGGTTTAAATGTAAATTCAAACAATGCTTTAACAAATCCAAATGGAGTTAATAAAGATAAACCAATGGACGAGTTAAGTTCTTACGTTGGTATTTCAGGTTTAGGTTTGACTTTAGGTCTTAAATACAGCCTATAATTTTAAGAAAATTATACTATATAAAAAAGAGGATATTCATTTAGAATATCCTCTTTTTTTATTCACAATCTTGTCATCCTGAGCGAAGTCGAAGGACACACAAGAAACTCGACAAAGATTGACTGTCTTTGCCGATTTTTTTCAGGAGCTAATCCCGCACCCGAGCCTGAAAGTGCGAACTGGCGAACTGGCGAAGCAATCCGTTACAGTCTTTTGTGCCGAAGCCTCGGGACTATCGGGGCTAGGGCACTCATTTTCATAATAACATCTTCGTTTAATATGTCATTTCGATCGAAGGGAGAAATCGCAAGATTATGTTGAATAGCCTCCAGCTTTAGCTGGGAAAAAAAATGAAAATATAAAAGGCTTTAGCCAAAAGATTTTAACTTTTTGGCTAAAGCCCTTTTATACCAATTGTTTAAATCTCCAGCTAAAGCTGGAGGCTATTCAATAATTGATTAAGAATTCAAACTCTTAAACTCCTTCAAAACTTCATCAATAACCCAGGTCGTTCTCGCAGCCGATGTTCCTCTTGATGGATTAATACCTTCATTACCCAAAAGTTCTGCAACAACCGTTTCTATAAAAGGCTGCTGAATATGAAGCGGATTTTCGATCCTAATACTTTCTTTTTCGCCATTTGTATATTGAATATGTATCGGGTCATTTCCAAAAGTAGAGAACGAGATTTTACCTTTATCACCAACAATATCAGTATTGTCGTAACGTTCAAAACTAGCGAAGTTCCATAAACCAGTTCCGTGAATTCCGCTTTCGAATAAAAACGACATCGAAACCGAATCTTCGGCCGGATAGGCTTTAAGCTGAGAACTGGCATGACCGCGAACGGACTGAATTGGTCCCAAAACAAAATCCAGAAAATCTAAAGTGTGACAAGCCAAATCAACAAAGATTCCACCGCCGGAAATGTGAGGTAAAACTGTCCACGGCAAATTGATTTCGTCATCGTATCTTTCTTCAAACGGATGGTATAAAACGCAATTTACGTGTCTAACGGTTCCTATTTTATTTTGATCAATTAGTTCTTTTATCTTTAAAAAGCGAGGTAAACTTCTTCTGTAATACGCTACAAATAAAGGAACGTTGTGTTCTTTACAAACGCTGATCATTTCGTTGCATTCTTCGAATGTCAAAGCCATTGGTTTCTCTACATAAACCGGTTTTCCGGCTTTGGCACACAAAATAGTATATTCTTTATGAGAGGATGGAGGAGTAGCAATATAAACGGCATCGACTTCAGGATCATTAATTAAATCCACAGCATTCGAATACCATTTGGGAACATTATGGCGTTTGGCGTAATCTTCTGCAAGAGCAGCGTCTCTTCGCATAACTGCAACTAATGCCGAGTTAGGCGCTTTCTGAAAAGCCGGACCACTTTTTACTTCGGTTACATTACCACAACCTATAATTCCCCATTTTACAATTTTCATTTTTCTGGTTTTTTAGTTTCTCAAATTTAAAAAAAGGTTTGCCATGAATTGCACTAATTTTCCCGAATTATTTTTTCATGTTGATTTTGCAGGATTTAATTTTACCGCAAAGCACGCAAAGATTTTATGCTTAGAGGATTTTATAAAAACACAAAGTTCGCAAAGCTTTGTATTGAACCAGCTTTGCGAACTTTGTGTTTTTACAAAGCCAAGCTGATACAAAAACTTTGCGTGCTTTGCGGTAAAATTCTTCACAAAAAACAAAGCCACAAACTCACAAAAATAATTCGTGAATTCGTGGCTATAAAAAAATAGATTAAGTTTTTACTTTTTTGGTAAAGCCTTAAATCCCATATTGTAAAGCGTAAACGCTTGAATGTCTACATTTTCCTGAATCGTCGCAGCAACAGATTTTCCTGCTCCGTGACCCGCTTTTACATCAATACGAATTAAAACCGGATTTGGTCCTGTTTGTTTTTCCTGTAATTCAGCAGCAAATTTAAAACTATGTGCAGGAACTACACGGTCATCATGATCTCCTGTAGTCACCATAGTCGCAGGATATTGAACACCTTTTTTTACATTTTGTACAGGAGAATATCCTTTTAGGTATTCGAACATTTCTTTGTTATCCTGAGCTGTTCCGTAATCGTAAGCCCAACCTGCACCTGCAGTAAAAGTATGGTAACGTAACATATCCATTACACCAACTGCCGGCAACGCTACTTTCATTAAGTCAGGGCGTTGAGTCATTGTTGCTCCCACTAATAAACCTCCGTTAGAACCTCCGCGAATCGCTAAGAAATCTGATGAGGTATATTTTTGAGCGATTAAATATTCGCCTGCAGCAATAAAATCATCAAATACATTTTGCTTTTGCAATTTAGTTCCGGCATCGTGCCATTTTTTACCATATTCACCACCACCTCTTAAGTTGGCAACAGCATAAACTCCTCCGTTTTCTAACCAAACGGCATTTGCAATACTGAAACTTGGTGTTAAACTAATGTTGAATCCACCGTACCCGTAAAGAATAGTTGGGTTTTTACCGTCTAATTTCGTTCCTTTTTTATAAGTAATAATCATCGGGATTTTTGTTCCGTCTTTTGAAGTATAGAATACTTGTTTAGATTCGTAATCATCACTTTTAAAATCAACTACAGGTTTTTGGTATACTTCAGATTTACCAGATTTTGGCTCTAATGAATAAATTGTTCCCGGAGTTGTGTAATTCGTAAAGCTGTAATACAACGTTTTTTCGTCTTTTTTACCTCCAAATCCACCTGCAGTTCCTACAGCAGGAAGTTTGATTTCGCGGATAAGTTTACCACTGTAATCATATTGTTGTACAAATGAAACAGCATCTTTTGTGTAATTAGCAAAGAAAAATCCACCGCCAGTTGAAGGTGATAAGATGTTTTGAGTTTCTTTGATAAAATCTTTCCAGTTTTCAGGTTTTGGATTGCTTATATCAACAGTAACAACACGTGTATTGGGCGCATTTAAGTCAGTTTCGATAAACAATTTAGTTCCTTCATTCTCGATAATCTGATTGCTGCTGTTAAAATTATCTACAATCGTTACAATCGGACTATTTGCTTTCGTTAAATCTTTGATGTATAATTCGTTTCCGTAAGTAGAATTAGCAGCAGAAATTACCAGATATTTATCATCTTCGGTAACATAACCACCTATGTATCTTCTTTTTTGATCGGCACCAAAAATAACTTTGTCTTCTTTTTGAGAAGTTCCAAGTTTGTGGTAATACAATTTATGCTGATCTGTTTTTGCAGATAATTCACTTCCTTTTGGTTTGTCATAGCTAGAGTAATAAAACCCTTCGTTTCCGTGCCATGCAACACCACTAAATTTTACATCTACCAAAGTATCTTCGATAGCTTTTTTAGATAAAGCATCAATAATGATTACTTTTCTCCAGTCACTTCCACCTTCTGAAATAGCGTAAGCTGCTTTATTTCCATCTTTAGAAAAGTTTAAACCACCAAGAGAAGTAGTTCCGTCTTTAGAGAAAGTATTCGGATCTAAGAAAACTTCTTCTTTACCATCTTTTCCTTTTCTATAAATAACAGATTGATTCTGAAGTCCGTTGTTTTTAGAATAATAAGTAAATTTTCCTTCTACAAACGGAGCGCTGATTTTCTCATAATTCCAAAGTTTTTCCATTCGTTTTTTAAGTTCTTCACGAAACGGAATTTTATCTAAATAGCCATAAGTAACCTCATTTTGAGCTTTTACCCAGGCACCTGTTTCAGCTGATTTGTCATCTTCAAGCCAACGATAAGGATCGCTTACTTTTGTATCAAAATAGACGTCAACTGTTTCGCCTTTTTTGCTTTCGGGATATTGAATTTTATTCTGCCCAAATGAAATTCCTGCAGTTGTAATTGCCATTATAAGAAATGTTTTTTTCATAGTTTATGTTTAACAGTTGTCACAAAAATAACGTTTTTTGTTAGATCAAGAGGATAATTAACCGCAAAGTGCGCTAAGATTTTATCTCGCGGTATGTTTATAAAACACAAAGTTCGCAAAGGCAGAATCAATACAAAGCTTTGCGAACTTTGCGTTTTTACAAGATCAAGCATGTATAAGAAACCTTGCGTTCTTTGCGGTAAAAATTAAGCTGTTTTTAGGTTAAAATGAGAATCAATACAAAGCTTTGCGGACTTTGTATTTTTAAAAGATCAAGCATATATAAAAACTTTGCGTGCTTTGCGGTAAAATTGTAAATAACGCAAAGCTTAATTAAATAAACCACGTAAGAAATACAAGTTTAACCAAAAACAAAATAAACAGATATCTTACTTACATGGTTTAATTAAAGAGATTATAAGTTGAAGTTTACTCCCAATACAATGTTTCTTCCAATATTAGGAATCCCGTCTGTTTTTAATCTTGAAAGGTGAGCAATATATTTTTTATCGAATAAGTTGTTTCCGTTCAGGTTCACATCAAATGCGTGTTTGCCTAATTTTACTGTACCTCCAAAACCAAGATTTACTAAAGTATATCCGTCTGAAGCAGTTTCAAAACCGCTAACATTTTTCTGGGCAAAAGTTGATGAAACGTTTAATGAAGCATAACCTTCTTCGAACCAGTTATTGATTTTAAATTCGGTTCTTAAAGTATTGTTCCAGTTGTTAGCAGGAATTAAAGGCAAATAATCATTGTTTGCTTTTTTACCCGTTACGGTTTCAAAACTCGTCTCAAAATGCAACCAGTCTAATGGATGAGGATGAAAATGCAAGCCAACTTCACCACCATATAATTTGGCATTGTCCTGAACATAAGCAAAAACATCATTGTCATCGCGAACTTCTCCCGTTGGCGAAGTGAAGATATAATTGTTTACATGATTGTAAAATCCATTAATGAAGAATTCAAAATGCGTGTTTTTGTATTCTAAATTCAAATCAGTCTGAACGTTTTGTTCTGTTTTTAAAGCAGCATTTCCAATTTCGTATCGGTTTGTTCCTTCGTGAACCCCGTTTGAAGTTAGTTCAGCTAAATTTGGAGCTCTAAATCCAGTTGCCACATTCAATCGAAGTGTCAAAGGTTCGGCCAGTTTTGTTTTATATCCCAAAGAAGCATTAAAGCTATCAAAAGATCGGTCAAGAGGCAGAAAGTAACCTTCTTCACCTTCAGTTCCATGCGCTATTGAAGTAATATTTCGGTTGTCAAAACGTAATCCGGCTTGTAAAACACTATTGTCCCATTCGTAATTTGCAGTTCCAAAAACACCAAAATCATTTGTAGTCGCATCCGGAATCAGGTATTCTTCGCCTGAATTTTTATTTGTTTGATGCATTCCCTGAACTCCTAAAATCGTTTCAATTTTACCTAATTTAGGAAAATGATACTTCGCATTATAATTAAAAGTATTCAGTTTCATGTGAAGAGAAGCTTCGTTGCTGTCTTCAAATTCGCTTCGGTCATTGGCGATATAGCCTAAATCAACATCTAATTTCGAATTCTCAAAAAAGATAACGTTGTTTAAACTCAATAAATGATTGAAAATTCCTTGTCTTGGAAATTCTGTATTTTTACTTGACGATTGTTCTGCAATTCCGTCTTCAGGCATTCCGAGATCAAGTTTGTTGTAATTGTATCTCAAAACACTAGAGAAACTAGAGTTGCTGTAGCCAATTCCCGTTTTAAAATCGGTTTCGTTGTAACGAGTGTTGGTTACGCGATCGCCATCGGCAATTTTGTAATCAGAATGCGTGTTGAAACTTCCGCGAACAAGAAATTTCCAATTATCAGTAGACGTTTTTAATCCAATAGAAGAATTGCTTCCTTGTGTATTTGTGAAATATTTTTGACTAAAATTTGCCTTGAAAGTATTCGCATCGGCAAATTTTTCAGGATTAAAATATAAAACTCCACCAAGTGCATCAGAACCATATAATAAAGAAGCTGGTCCCTTGATTACTTCGACACTTTCGATTCCGGCATCGTTTAAACCTAAACCATGTTCGTCTCCAAATTGCTGATTTTCGATACGAACACCTTGAGAATAAACCAAAACACGGTTTCCGCTCAATCCGCGAATTACCGGTTTCCCGATAGAAGTTCCCGTAGAAATTTGCGAAACTCCCGGAATTGTTGCCAAACCTTCAATTAAAGTTGAGGTTCCTTTTTGCTGTAAAGTTTTAATGCTTTCATGTTCCACTTTCATTACGTTTTGCGATTGCAATTTGTTGAAAGGTGTTGAAACCACTACTTCATCCATTTCAAAAACAGATTCGGTAAGCGTGATATCAATAGTGTTTTCTTTTAATAATTTAGAGATTGATTTACTTTGAGTGGTGAATCCAACAAAAGTAAAAGTAAGTCTGAAACTTCCGTTTGGAAGATTCTTAAATTCGTATTTTCCGTTTTGATCCGTCGTAGTTCCTTTATGCAATTCCGGCGCATATACAGAAACGTTGGACAATGGCTGGTTTTCAAGATTGGTTACCGTTCCTGAAACCGAATTTTGAGCAGAAAGAATGCCCGAAAACCCTAAAATAAGGGCTAATATTATTTTTTTCATTTGAAAATGATGCTATAGTTAATTGGAATTTGTCCTTTAAAACAAAAAACTAAAAAGAATAGTAAAATTTGCCGATCCTGAACATTTCAGAATGGGGAAATCGACTAATTTTTTTGAATTAGATTTAAAAAAGAGTTTGATTTTATTTCGATGATTTCGAAACTAAGAAACTAGAGCTGAGGGCGGACCGCGTAATTGATACGGGTTTTCTGAAAGTGAAAATATTTTTTCTGAAAGAGAGAAAAAATAAGGGATTTCATAACTGAAAGTATGAAATTGCAAAGCAAATTGTTCAGGTACAATATAACTTCCAAAAACAAAATGACAAACAAAACAAACATCGTAATCGTGATGCTGATGCGTTATCTCGCCATTTGGGTCATTATAGTTATGATGACACTGTTTTTCTGAAAGCTGCTTTACAATATGCTCATAACTGTGTATCGACTGAAACAATATTGAGAACAATACTGTCAGAGCCAAAGAAACACTTAATATGAGTTGCTTTCTTTTCATTCGTGACAAAGGTATAAAAGATCAAAGTAAAATCGATTTATTTTTTGAATTCTGTTCCTGTTTTGATGAAAAAAGTGCAACGAATGATTTTATTCTTCATCAAAAAGAGAATAATTGCGATCTAATTGCATCCTGAACTAGCATTATATTATATTTGTAAGTAAAATAAATCTACTCTAAAAAACGTTTACTTGAAAAACTCTTTAAAACCAAAATACGATATGCGATTACTTTTTAGTTGTTTGTTTTTAGTATCGTTTTTCAATTCTTTTGCGCAAGACGAGAAGCCAGAGATAAAGCCTATCGTAAAAATCGATTCTTTGTATCGTGAAGATCAGTTTTATTTTTCGGTTACTTATAATCTTTTGGTTCAGGCGCCGTCCGGTTTAAAACAGGATAAATTTTCAGCAGGACTTTCTGGGGGTTTTTTGCGTGATATGCCCATCAATAAAACAAGAACTATTGCAATTGCAGCAGGTTTAGGTTTGAGTTATCAGAATTTTTATCAAAACCTGACCATTTCAAAATCTCAGGATGGAGCGCAAATTTATGGTGTAAATGGCTATGGCGAATTTGTGTCGAATAGATACAAACAGTATTCAGTTGATGTGCCAATTGAGTTTAGATGGAGAAGCTCAACTTATGAAAGTTACAAGTTTTGGAGAATTTACAGCGGACTAAAAATGAGTTATGTCTTCTCTAGTAAATCGATTTTGAAAGACGGAGAGGATACTTTTAAAATCTCTAACAATAAAGATGTCAATGAGTTTCAATACGGAGTTTATCTTTCGGCAGGTTATAATACCTGGAACGTATATTGTTACTATGGTTTGAATAGTTTGTTTGATAAGTCAGTAAAAACCGTTTCTACAGGCGAAAGTATCAGTATGAAAGCCATGAATATTGGTTTGATTTTCTATATTTTATAACCACAAATACAAAAACAGCAGCTGTGGAACGATTCCTATAAATGTTCCAATTAGCAATTCATTTGGCGAATGCGCTTCCATTTCTAAACGGGAAGAGGCAACAACGCCCGTCATTAAAATCAAAAAAGCAGCCCAATACGGATTTTGCATTTGAAGATGCATATTTAATCCGATAGCAAAAATGGTAAATCCGCTAATGGCCATCATGTGCAAACTTGCTTTTATTTTAAACATAGAAAAAACCAAAGCCAAAATTGTACTAAACAAAGCGCCCAGAAAAAAGAAATGCAGCTCCGGGTAACGCGCAATAACAATGCTTCTTTTTACCAGTAAAATATATAAAAAGCACTGCAATACAAGCGGAATCTTGCGCTGTGAAGTTTCATGAACCATGACTGATTTTACATGTCCAGTTGATCGAAGCAATAAGAAAAACAATATAGGTACTAAAAACGTGATGATCAGAATCTGGAATAAAACATAATATTTTTCCTGATTGGTAAAAGCGTCATTTTTGCAAAAAAGGTAAAATAAGGTGGCATACATCGAGATAAAAATCGGATGTAATATATACGAAAATAAAGGAAGGATTCTTTTCAAAACGTTGTATTTAGTGGTGTTAGCAAATATAAACAAATAATGTTTTTTTGCCACGAATTGCACGAATTAGCACGAATTATTTTTTTTTTGCCACAGATTAAAATAATTAGAAAAGATTTCTTTTCTATGCCCGTTTTTTGCCACGAATTTCACGAAATAGCACGAATTATTTATTGTAATTCTTAGCAACTTTTATTAATCTGCGAAATCATTTTAATCTGTGGCAAAAAAAACAACCACAATAATTAGTGAAAATTTGTGCAATTAGTGGCAAACCTTTTTATTAATCTGCGAAATCATTTTAATCTGTGGCAAAAAAAAACAACCACAATAATTAGTGAAAATTTGTGAAATTCATGGCAAACCTTTTTTTAAATTTGACAAAAAGAATTTTCAATGAGCATAAACTTAAAAAGCCTTATCGCGGTTCTTGATGCCGAATGGATTGGCTCAGAAACTGATATTTTTATTAATCATATTTCGATCGATAGCCGTTCTTTACAAAACGGATCTGAAACTTTGTTTATTGCCTTATCAGGTGTTAATAATGATGCTCATTTGTATATTGAGGAGTTGATTGCACAAGGTGTTCAAAACTTTGTAGTGCAGTATATTCCAGAAAATTGTGCCGGAAAAGCCAATTTTATAGTTGTTAAAAACAGCTTGAAAGCGCTACAACAGTTAGCGGGTTATTATCGTAATCTTTTCGATTTTCCTATTATCGGTGTAACCGGAAGTAATGGTAAAACAATCGTAAAAGAATGGCTTAATTTCCTGTTAAGCCCTGATTTTAATATCATCAGAAGCCCTAAAAGTTACAATTCTCAGGTAGGAGTTCCCCTGTCTGTATTGGCGATCAATGAAAAACATAATTTAGGGATTTTCGAAGCCGGAATTTCTACGGTTAATGAAATGGTAAACCTTGAGAAAATCATTAAACCTACAATTGGCGTACTTACGAATATAGGAAGTGCACACGACGAGGGGTTTTTGAATTTAGTGCAAAAGATTGACGAAAAATTAATTTTATTCAAAGACTGTCCGGTAATCATTTATCAAAAGAACGAAATTGTCGATTCTTGTTTGTCTCAGTTTGTGGCCGAATATATGATGCATCCAAGAACTCTTTTTTCGTGGAGTTTTACAGATACTTCCGCAGATGTTTTTATTCTGAAAAAAGAAAATAAAAGCGATTCAACACATATTAAATACCAATATAAAGAGGAAGTTTTTAGTTTAGAAATTCCTTTTAGTGATACGGCTTCTATAGAAAATGCCATTTCGTGTTTAGTAGTTTTATTGTATTTAAAATACGATTCAGAGACGATTCAAAATAGATTTGAGCGTTTGTATCCCGTGCATATGCGTTTGGAAGTTAAAAACGGAATCAATAATTGCAGCATAATTGATGATAGTTACAGTTCAGATTTTGAATCGCTTACCATCGCTTTGGATTTTTTAGAAAGTCAAAAGAAAAAGAATGCTTCAAAAACGATTATTCTGTCTGATATTGTTCAAAGCGGATTTTCTAACGAAGAATTGTATTCGAAAGTAGGACAATTAATTGCAGATAATAAAATTAATAGAGTAATAGGAATTGGAACTACAATTTCGGCTTTTAAGTCTAAATTTTCTAATGTTGTTACTTTTCAAAATACAGCCGAATTTATTGCGCAGATCGAAAACCTGAATTTCGAAAATGAAACTATTTTAATAAAAGGTGCCAGATCGTTTCAGTTCGAAGAAATTGTGTCGCTGCTCGAAGAGAAAACGCACGAAACAGTTCTTGAAATCAATCTGAACTCTATTGGTTATAACCTGAATTATTACAAATCAAAATTAGCCAATAACGTAAAGTTGATGGTGATGGTAAAAGCGTTTGGTTATGGTAACGGAGGCTTGGAAATTGCCAAATTACTCGAACATCATAAAGTAGATTACTTAGGTGTGGCTTTCGCCGATGAAGGAATCTCGCTTAAAAATGGCGGTATAAAACTGCCTATTATGGTATTGAATCCTGAATCGACCAGTTTTCCTTCGATTATTCAGTACAATCTTGAGCCTGAAATTTATAGTGTAAAAGGTTTGAAAGCTTTCCTGAAAATTGCCAGAGAAAAGAATTTAAAAGACTTCCCGATTCATATCAAATTAGATACAGGAATGCATCGTTTGGGTTTTGAAGAAAATACGCTCGACGAATTGATTCAGACTTTAAAAGGCAATTCGACCGTAAAAGTAAAAAGTGTTTTGTCGCATTTAGCTACAAGCGATGAATTGCAGCATTATGATTTTGTGATTTCTCAAATTAATTTATTCGAAAAACTGTCGTCGAAATTAATTTCAGAATTAAATATAAATCCTATTCGGCATATTCTAAATACATCCGGAATTAGCAATTTCCCGGGCGCGAAATACAATATGGTACGTTTGGGAATTGGTTTGTACGGAGTTTCAAACGATCCGGCAGAACAAAAATATCTGGAAAACGTAGGTACACTAAAATCGATTATTTCTCAGGTTCGTACCATTCCTGGAGGAGACAGCGTAGGTTACGGACGTCGCTTTATGGCCGAAAAAGAAACTAAAATTGCGACAATACCAATAGGTTATGCTGATGGAATTTCTCGTTTATGGGGAAATCAGGTGGGTTATGTCGTTATTAAAAATCAAAAAGCATCAATTGTAGGAAGTGTTTGTATGGATATGCTCATGGTAGATGTAAGCCATATTGATTGTAAAGAAGGCGATTCGGTTGTTATTTTCGGCGAAAGCCCAACAGTTATCGAGATGGCTGCAGCGCTAAAAACCATTCCGTATGAAATTATGACAAGCATATCGCAACGCGTAAAAAGAGTATTTTTTAGATAGATTTTGAAACTTTGCCGAAAATTCCGTATTTTCGATATGAATTAATTTATAAACTAAAAGAACAATTATGGGGATGTTTTCAGAATTTAAGGAATTTGCAATGAAAGGCAACGTAGTCGATTTGGCTGTCGGTGTTATAATTGGAGCTGCTTTTGGCAAAATTGTGAGCTCATTAATTGAAAATGTAATTACGCCATTAATACTAAAACCGGCATTAGATGCAGCGCATTTATCTACTATAGAAGAGCTAACGGCTTTTGGAGGTGTGAAATACGGTTTGTTTCTTTCGGCAGTAATTAACTTTCTAATTGTTGCTTTTGTTTTATTCTTAATTATTAAAGGAATAAACCATGCAAAAAAGAAAGAAGTTCCAGCTCCGGCTGCACCAGCAGGACCAACTCAGGAAGAATTGCTTATTCAGATTAGAGATTTATTAAAAAATAAACAATAATATACTATACCGCTACACTAAGTCTAACTTAACCGCTTCTTGATTGAAGCGGTTTTTTTTGCTTTTGTTTGATTTATAACATTTTGTTATTTTTTGTGAAGCACCTTGTTTTGATTTTTATTATGTATACTTTTGCAGAGTAAATTAGATTAATTCATACTAAAGATATAAAAATGAGAATAGCCGTTGTAGGTGCCACTGGTATGGTTGGCGAGATAATGCTTAAAGTTTTAGCAGAAAGAAATTTTCCTGTTACAGAATTAATTCCTGTGGCTTCTGAGAAGTCAGTAGGAAAAGAAATTGAATATAAAGGTCAAAAATATAAAGTTGTAGGATTACAAACCGCAGTTGATTTAAAAGCTGATATTGCTCTTTTTTCTGCCGGAGGAGATACTTCGTTAGAGTGGGCACCAAAATTTGCAGCAGCAGGAACAACAGTTATCGATAATTCATCGGCATGGAGAATGGATCCGACAAAAAAGTTGATCGTTCCTGAAATCAATGCAGATACTTTAACAAGTGCAGATAAAATTATTGCAAATCCAAACTGTTCTACTATTCAGATGGTTTTGACTTTGGCTCCATTGCATAGAAAATACAACATCAAAAGAATCATTGTTTCTACTTATCAGTCAATCACCGGAACTGGTGTAAAGGCCGTAAGACAGTTAGAAAATGAATACGCAGGAGTTCAGGGAGAAATGGCTTATAAATATCCAATTCATAGAAATGCGATTCCACATTGCGATAGTTTCGAGGAAAACGGATATACTAAAGAAGAAATGAAATTAGTTCGTGAAACTCAAAAAATCCTTGGCGATAACACAATCAGAGTTACGGCTACTGCAGTTCGTGTACCTGTTGTTGGCGGACATAGCGAAGCTGTAAACGTAGAGTTTACCAATGATTTTGATGTAAACGAAGTTCGCGAAATTTTACACCATACAGATGGAGTAGTGGTACAGGATAATTTAGATACATTTACATACCCAATGCCATTGTATGCTGAAGGTAAAAATGATGTTTTTGTAGGTAGAATTCGTCGTGACGAAAGCCAGCCAAATACATTAAACATGTGGATCGTTGCTGATAACTTAAGAAAAGGTGCTGCAACAAACACCATTCAAATCGCTGAGTATTTAATTCAGGCAGGTTTGGTATAAGCGAGAGATTAAAGAAAATTGTTATAAAGGAAAAGCCGTAATTGCAGTAATGTAATTGCGGTTTTTTTGTTTGGTAAGTTTTAAAGATTGTAATTAAGAAGCAATACTTTTGTTTTAATCCTAAATTAGAAAAACTATGAGAACAGAAATTAGCCATTTTTGGTTAGGTAAATTCACATCAGAAGAGGAATATTTTGATTTTGTGGGCGAAGACGAAGCCTACTATGAAGATGATGATTACGAAGAGAAATACATATCTGAGTTTGCAAAATCCCAAGGCGAAAATTTTTTAGATCATGATTTTATCGAAAGCGGATTTGAAAATGAAGCTATTTCTTTCGAAGAAAAATTTTCAAAATATTCGTATGCTGATCAATGGATTGCTGAATTGAAAAACAGATTGCACGATCAAAATCAAAATCTGGAGGATATTAATACGCTTATATTTATTTCGAAAAATCAAATTGAAAATCCAGTTTCTATAATAAATTCTAAATTTGATTTATTATATATAGGAGAAATTGAATACGATATTTGAGTACATATAACATAGTATTATAATTGCACTATGTACTTTATTTAAGGTGAAACAACTTTTATACATTTTCAAAATCTATATTTCTATGTGTTAAAATAAAAGACAAAGATGGATCAAAAACGTATCTTAGCTATTATAAATACAAATAAAATGAACTTCGACAATTATAAAATAATTCCAAATTACAAGACCAATAAAACCGACTTGTTTCTTGCTGAAAACGAAGATATTCTGGCTTGCGAAAAGACTTTAAATATTGCTTTTGATGAAGATTACAAAGAGTATGTTTTGAATTACGGAAGCGGAATTCTGGGCGGAACTTATGTGCGTATCTATCTTCCGGAAACTATTATACTAACCATGGATGAATGGAAAAGCCGCATCACCGAATATTGGTTTTGGGATGAAGGTAAGGATGTTTTATCTAAAGAGGAAGTGTTGAACTCAGTTCGAATTGGAGATACTTACGATGGAGATGAAATTATCCTTTACAAAAGCGAATATTTTATTTTGCCAAGACATAGCGAAGTAATCTATAAAGCAGGAAAAACGCTTGAAGAAACGATAACATGGCTATGTTCATCAGGAATATTGACCGAAGCATTTTCTGAAAGAGAATTTGAGCCTTTTGAGGATCAACGCTAAATGTTGAGGAGCAGCTTACAAATGCTGACTATTTTTTTACCGCAGAGAAACAAAGATTTATCTAAGAATGTCTTATAAAACACAGAGTTCGCAAAGCTAAATCAATATACAGCTTTGCGAACTTTGTCTTTTATAAAAAGCTAAGAGTATAAAAACTTAGCGATCTTTGCGATAATTTTTTTGTTTCAGAGGTTTTAGGATTGACGTATCAACGCTAAATGTTGAGGAGCAGCTTACAAATGCTGACTATTTTTTTACCGCAGAGAAACAAAGATTTTATCTAAGAATGTCTTATAAAACACAGAGTTCGCAAAGCTAAATCAATATACAGCTTTGCGAACTTTGCCTTTTTATAAAAAGCTAAGAGTATAAAAACTTAGCGATCTTTGCGGTATTTTTTTTGCTTCAGAGGTTTTAGGATTGACTGCCTTTTGATCCAAATGAACTTACGTAAGATTCTAAATAAAAAATTCCAAATCCCAAAGAGCAGTTGCTAGTTGGAATTTGGAATTTTTAAAAAATTGTAATTTATTGTTTAGTATTCAGGGGCTAATTCTAATTCTAATCCTTCTAATTCGGTAGTAATTGGAATCTGACAACCCAAACGGCTATTTGATTTAACGTAAAATGCTTCCGACAGCATGGCTTCTTCTTCATCTCCCATTTCAGGTAATGCAACATCATTAAGAACATAACACTGGCAAGAAGCACACATGGCCATTCCGCCACAGGTTCCTTCAACAGGTAGTTCGTATGCTTTGCACAACTCCATTATATTCATTGCCATATCAGTTGGAGCTTGTAACTCGTGTATAACTCCTTCTCGATCTTTAATCTTTATTAATACATCCATTTTAATTATTTGGAATTTTACTGGTTAGGATTTTATAACGTGAAAAAATCCCTAATTACGTTAACTATTTTTTAAACTAAATGCGTATTCTTTTTTGTTTCCTTCTTTAAGGTGCATTTTTAACCCCAAAGTATTTCCGTTTTTCTCTAGTATAGTAACTAAAGCAATGACAGAATAATAATCTTTATCTGATTGAAAGATCAGAGTACCTTCGTAAGTTGAATTTGTTACTCCTTGTTTGTCTGTTGTTACAGAGACCTTTCTTGGATTTGAGAATTGCGCTGCGCTATATGTTGCTTTATTTGCAAATTTAGCTTTTCCGTCGCAGAAATCGTATAAGAAATCATAATTACCAATTCTTAAAGTCCCTTCTGGTTCATTTGCATTTGTTGAAAAAACAATTTGACCTGCGTATTTAAAATCTGACCATTCTTCGGCTTCATTTAGCCAGGCTTTGTCAACAATTAGTGTTTGCGTAGTTTGCTGTGCATAATTCACGGTAACAAAAAATAGTAATAAAAATAAAGCGTAATAATTCTTCATAAATTTAAGATTTTGGGGTTATGTGACAAATTTAAGTTAAATATGTAACAATTCCTTAACAAAAACTCTTAAATCTTTACGTTATTTTTTGCTGAATCCGCAATAAATGACTCTGTAGACTATGTTTTTTTATTAATTTACAAAGTAAAACACTCAAAGAGGTATTATTCTTGTTAATTTTTTAAATCAAAAAAGCAGAAGAAAATACTGTTTTTTACTACATTATATTCACCACAGTTTCTATTTGTGGAGCATATTTTTTTATTGTTGTTTCAACCCCTGCTTTTAGCGTCATTTGGTTTACACTACAGCTAATACATGCTCCTTCAAGACGCACTTTGACATGTTTGTCATCGTCTATAGAAATTAGCGTAATGTCTCCTCCGTCAGAATTTAAAAAAGGTCTGATTTCGTCAAGAGCTAATAATACGTTGTTTGTTAATTCTTCTGTTGTCATAATTTTATCCATTAGATAATTAGTCCAGTAGATAATTAGAAAACTTCCCTTGAAGTAAAATTGTCTAATTATCTAATTTTCAAATTATCTCATTAGTTTATTTCAATTATCTAATTATTTTTTAACTGCTGAACAACCTGCCATAGTTGTAATTTTAATGGCTTCTGTTGCAGGTAAAGTATCATTTCTGTTTACTACTTCCTGTACAACGTTTCTGGTGATTTCTTCAAAAACACTTTCTATAACTGATGCTGTTTGCATTGCTGCAGGGCGACCGAAATCTCCGGCTTCACGAATAGATTGTACAATTGGCACTTCACCTAAAAACGGAACATCTAAATCTTCGGCCAGGTTTTTTGCCCCTTCTTGTCCAAAAATATAGTATTTATTATCAGGCAATTCTTCTGGTGTAAAGTAGGCCATATTTTCGATAATTCCCAAAACAGGAACATTGATGTTGTCCTGCATAAACATAGCTACTCCTTTTTTAGCATCGGCAAGAGCCACAGCCTGAGGAGTACTTACTACAACAGCACCTGTAATTGGTAATGATTGCATGATCGAAAGGTGAATGTCTCCCGTTCCTGGAGGTAAGTCGATTAGCATAAAATCTAAATCGCCCCAATCTGCATCAAAAATCATTTGGTTTAACGCTTTTGCAGCCATTGGACCTCTCCAGATTACGGCCTGACTTGGCGCTGTAAAGAAACCAATAGAAAGTATTTTGATATCATAACTTTCAACAGGTTTCATTTTTGATTTTCCGTCAACGTTTATCGAAATTGGTTTTTCGTTTTCAACATCAAACATAATTGGCATCGATGGCCCGTAAATATCGGCATCAAGAATACCTACATTAAAGCCCATTTTAGCAAGCGTCACAGCAAGATTTGCAGTAACAGTCGATTTCCCTACACCACCTTTACCAGAAGCAACGGCAATAATATTTTTGATTCCCGGAATAGCTTTTCCTTTTATTTCATTAGGATTTTCCTTCGCTTCAACTTTAATGTTTACTTTGATTTTTGCGTCAGGAGATACCAATTCAAGAATTGTTTTTTTGATATCGTCTTCGGCTCTTTTTTTAATGTGCATTGCTGGTGTGTGTAAAAGTAAATCTACCACAACTTCATCACCAAAAGTAATGACGTTGGCAACAGCACCACTTTCAACCATATTTTTTCCTTCTCCTGCTATAGTGATTGTCTCTAGAGCTTTAAGAATTTCTTTTCTATCTAATTTCATTTTAATCTACTGTTTTCTATTGAAAGAAACCAATTTAGGCATTGTGTTTATTTAAACTGATTTCAGACTACAAAGATAACAGATTATGTTCGGATTCAAACCCTTTTAAATTGTATTTATTGATATACAGATTACTCAAAATGATTCTGACGCTTTGTATTTGCTTTCTTACAATATAATTAGAACTAAAATTTGATCTAAAATGCTGTATTAAAAATTATTTTTAGATGAAAAACGGATGAATTTTATGATGAATTTTAAAATGAAGATGATTAAAATGTCAATAATCTTAGCTATATTTGAGTACCCAAATTTATGATTTCCAATGTTTGAAAAGTATATGAACAACTCATTTTTGGATAAATTATGGGGTTTCGGTATTTTTTGAATAGAATTTCTTTCTAATTTAAATCTAAGAAATATGCGAAACTTTACTTCTTTATTTGTAATTATTGCCGTTAGTTTTCTGATGTCTTCTTTTGAATCTTCAGCTAAAGAGACACTTGTAAAAAATAAAAAAACGGAACTTGAAAATGTTTTTGGATCAGGAAAATATGTTTCAAAAGCTACTGTTGATGCGGAATCAATTACTCAGTTTTACAAAAAATATCCCAAATTAAAAAAATACCAAAATGATGTTCTGGATCTTTATAAAAAGAAAGAATATAAGTTGATCTGGTACGATGATAAAAGCGTTAGCGAATTTGGTGCATTATTGTATCACAAAGTTCAACTGCTCAACGATCAGGGTATAAAGGCAACTATGCCTTATATGGATTTGGTAGATGATGTTTTTAATGAAAATGTTACTGCTGATTTACCACAAATCGATACAGAACTTTTATTGTCGAATATGTATGTCTTTTATGCCAGTAATGTTTACTCGGGCGTTGATCCTGCAACTTTAAAGAAAATTGGTTGGTTTTTGCCTGCCAAAACGATTTCGTATGTAAAGATTTTAGATTCGTTAATGGTCGATCCGGACAGGTTAAATAAAGATGAAAATCTTTTATTTGGTCAATATTATAAATTAAAGGCAGCATTAAAAAAATATCGAAACATAGAAAAAAACAATCTATGGACAAAAATTAATATCGATGCCGCTAATTATAAAGACCTGAGACCTTTTGATAGCGGGGTTGCAGTAAAACAAATCAGGCAGCGCTTGTTTGTGATTGGAGATTTGGCACAGGATTCTAAAAGCCAGGTTTATGATGAAGAAATGATGGCGGGTATTTTAAAGTATAAAGCAAGATATGGTCTAAAACTAAATTATGCTTTAACTAAAGAACATATCGACCAAATGAATGAACCCATTGGTAATAGTATAAAAACGATAATGCTCAACATGGAACGCTGTCGATGGATACCAGCACAATTGGCGCAGGCAAGCGAATATGTTATGGTAAATATTCCGTCGTTTAAACTGGTGTATGTAAAAAATGGAAAATACGAATTAGTATCGGATGTTTTTGTTGGAACCAGAATGACCGAAACTGTCATTTTTAGTGGTAATATGGACAGGATTGTTTTTAGTCCGTATTGGTATGTGCCACAGAGTATCATTAAAAACGAATTAAAACTAAAAATGGCAGAAGATAAAAACTATCTGGCCGATCATAATATGGAATGGAACGGAGGGAATGTAAGACAAAAACCAGGACCTAAAAACTCTTTGGGACTGGTTAAATTTATGTTTCCAAATCCCAATGATATTTATTTGCATGATACGCCGGCCAAAAGTTTGTTTGAGTTCGAAAAACGTATTTTTAGCCACGGATGCATCAATGTAAAAGAAGCAAAAGGTCTGGCACTTGCTATTTTAAAAGACAATCCTGACTGGCCGGCAGATAAAATAGATCAGGCCATGAGTGGTGAAAAAGAAACCACTTGTATGCTCAAAAACAAAATCCCAATTTATATAGGTTATTTTACAGCCTGGGTAAGTGAGAGCGGAGATGTTGGTTTTTATCCGGATGTATACGACAGAGATCCGCAATTGGATAAACTATTATATTCAGACGCTGTGGTGTCAAAATAAAAAAAAGAAAGCCGCCAAATTTTAGTGATTTGGCGGCTTTCTTGAAAAAAAAATGGTCTACAAGCTTATTCGTATTTTAAATATTTAAGGATATCTATTTTGGTAACCTGATAGGCTTTTGTTAAAACAATAATCAGAGTGAGTACTACCAAAGCAATCAGAGCAAAACTAAACGGAACAACCGAAATATTGATTCTAAAGGCAAAATCTTCGAGCCATTTTTGAAGTAAAATGTAAGCCGGTATAATACCAATTACAAATCCCATCAAACAAAAACCAACATATTGTTTTGAAAGTTCTTTTAGCAAAGCATCAGTTTCTGCGCCCAGTGTTTTTCTTATTGCAATTTCTTTTAGTCTTCTTTCCATAGAAAAAGAAGCCAGAGCAAATAATCCAAAAACAGCAATAATAATTACTACAAGATTTAGAATAAAAAACAAATTCTTTTGTTTTACTTGTTCCTGATAGGTTTGGGCAAAGTCTTTATTTACAAACTCATAGGAAAACGGAAAATCCTGATTGATATTTTTCTCCCAATAAGATTTTAGTTTGGCTAAAGTCTCGGTCAAATTATCAGGAGAAACCTTTACATAAATATCGTCAAAGTTATTCCATTTTAATGTTTTGAGATTAATAAAAACCATTGGAGGAACTTCATCTTGTAATCCGGTTATATTAAAATCTTTAACAACGCCCACTATTTTAAATTTTAAGTTTCCTTTTTCATTTCCCCAACCGGAACTTATTATAGTATTTATAGGGTTTTTGAGCCCTAGTTTTTTTACCATGGTTTCGTTTATTAACCAGTTGCTTACAGTATCTGAGGCATATTGTGGAGATAAATCACGGCCTTTAACAATCTTGATTTTCATCATATCAAGAAAGCCAAAATCCATCTCTATATTTCGGGGTTGTACAAAAATACCATTGTATGTAAGTCCTGAACTTGATTTGCTGCTGTTTCCAAAAGATCCTGCAAAAGTAGAAGCGTCAATAACCCCCGACATTTTTAGGATTTCTTGTTTGGTAACAAGATATTTTTTATTTTTTTTAGCATAATCCTGATAATTAAATGGAATTCTGATTACCTGATCACCGCTAAAACCAAGGTCTTTATTCATCATATAATTTACCTGTGAGTTTACAATTAAAGCGCCTATGATAAAAAATGCCGCAATGCCAAACTGAAAAATTAACATCGAATTTCGAATCCAGATACCGCTTTTACTTCTGGAGAAGTTTCCTTTTAAAACTTTTAAGGTTTCAAAATTCGAGATATAAACAGCAGGAAATATACCCGCAAGAAGGATCACTAATCCAAATATAAAAATAAGCTGCAGATAAAATTCACTGCCATTCATAGTTAGAGATTTCTGTAAAAAGTTGTTGTAATAAGGTAGTGACAGTTCTACTATTGCTAAGGCAAAAAGAATCGCCAAAGTCACAGTTATGGCTGTTTCAAATATAAATTGAAGTGTAATTTGCTTTTTTGTAGCACCTACAATTTTACGAACCCCAACTTCCTTAGCGCGTTTTATGGCAGAGGCTGTTGCCAGATTGATGTAGTTTACTAAAGACAAGGTTAGAATCAAAATAGACAAACCAACCATAATATACAGCAATTGCAAATTCCCTTTTCCTTCAGGGAAATTTTTTCCTTGTGAAGATTTTGTGCTGTGCAGGCGAGCTTCGTCTAATCGATCTAAAATAACGCTTATTTCTCCATTTTCTTTTACATATTGTTCAGGAGTCTGGCCATTTGCTTTTGCATCTTTTAGAGTTCTATTGACATAGTTTACGTTTTGCATTTTCTTTAAAAGAGTATTTACATCAGTCCCTTTTTTAGCTTTAATTAATAAACCATAACTAAAATTTCCCCACTGATCCAAATCACTTTCACGTACTACTCCTCCAAACACAAAATTAGGTTCAACAGAAGAAGGGCGTATAACTTTGTAAACCGATTTTACAATATAATCTTTGTTATTAAAATTAAGTGTTTGACCTATTGGATCTTCCTTTTTTAAAATTTGCTTCGCTGTTTCTTCAGAAATAGCAACACTGTTGTTTTCTTTTAGAATATTTGTTTTGGCACCTTTTACAATTGGAAAAAGGAAAATATCAAAAAAACCATTGTCTGATACGGTTATTTTTTTATCAAATATTTTTTGGCCTTTATATTTTACCAGACCATCACTATACCAGGAGTTAAAGAAGCTGATTTGTTCAATTTCCGGGATAGTTTCCTTACAGGTTTTTCCAAATGGTATCGTGCTTGAAGACCATGTATCTCCAGTTGAGCCAATTTTATTTAAAACCTGATATACATTTTCTTTTTCAGGATTCCATTGATCGTAGGCGTTTTCGTTGTTCCAGTATAAAATGGCAAAAATTACACCGGCGATCCCAATGCTTAATCCCATGACATTTAAAAACGAAAACAGTTTGTTTTGCTTTAAATGATATATAAATATTTTAAACCAGTTAAAAATCATGATAGTTTTATTATAGTTGTTACAGTTGCTTTTTAATGTAATCTAACAGGCTTTTAAACCTGCCGGATTTTTATATCATTGCTAATATTTTGCAAACAAATCCCACCAGGAATAAGATTGCGGTTACAATAAATTTGATCATTTTTTAATTATTTAGCGTCCATAAAAACATCCACATTTCTCTGATTTAATTTTTCAGAAAATATCACACCGTCTTTCATATGAATCGTTCTTTGCGAGAAAGAAGCATCATAATCAGAGTGGGTAACCATCAAAATCGTAGCTCCTTTAGCGTGCAAATCCGTTAAAAGTTCCATCACTTCATTACCATTTTTACTATCCAAGTTACCGGTTGGCTCATCGGCCAGAATAATTTTAGGATCGTTTACCAAAGCTCTTGCAACCGCAACTCTTTGTTGTTGCCCTCCGGAAAGTTGTTGCGGATAATGTTTTAATCGGTGCGAAATATTAAGCTTCTCGGCAATCGCTTCGATTTTTTGTTTTCTTTCTGATGCTTTTACATTATTATAAAGCAAAGGCAATTCGATATTATCGTAAACTGAAAGTTCATCTATAAGGTTAAAATTCTGAAAAATAAAACCAATGTTTTCTTTACGAACAATAGCTCTTCCTTTCTCTTTTAAACCCACCATTTCCTGATCTAATAATTTATAACTTCCAGCAGAAGCACTGTCAAGAAGACCAATGATATTTAGTAAAGTCGATTTTCCGCAACCAGAAGGTCCCATGATAGTAAGAAAATCACCTTTTTTAATTTCTAAAGAAATCCCGCTTAAAGCCGAAGTTTCTACTTCTTCCGTTCTAAAAACTTTGGTTAAATTTTGAATTGTTATCATAGTTTTAATTTTAGTTGTTATTGATTATTTTTTGATTGATTGATGATTGAAACTTTTATTTTTGCCACTAATTTCACGAATTAGCACGAATTAATTTTTTGACTATCAGAATAAAAATTCGCGAAAATTTGTGAAATTCGTGGCAAAATTTTTTAACTGAAAACTGAGACTGAAAACTGTTTTACTGCGAACTACTAATCGACAACTCCTCGATATCTTTATAGTCTGTATAAGATGAAGTAATCACAGATTCTCCTTCTTTCAAACCTTCCAGTACTTCATAATACGAAGGATTTTCTCTTCCTAATTTTATATTTCTTCTTACGGCTTTATTTCCTTTTACAACAAAGATCCATTTTCCTGCGGTTTCCTGATTAAAACTTCCTTTCTGGATAACAAGAGTTTTATTTTTCTCTGATAAAATTAGCTTGACACCAAAACTAAGTCCGTCTTGTAATGCAATAGCATCTTTAGAGGTAAAAGCCAGTTCTACTATAAAATGTCCTCCTTTAACTTCCGGTATTACTTTGGTAACTAAAACTTCAAGGTTTTTTCCTTTAAATTCTACCTGACCTTTCAAACCTTCGCGTATTTTTTCAAGATAAAATTCATCTACATCAGCGGTAAGTTTATAACCTTGTTTAGAATCTATTTTTCCGATGCTTTCTCCAGCCTGAAATGTTTTTCCTAAAACGGGTTGAAACGAAGTCAGTCGACCGGATTCCGGAGCTATAATCAGGAAATTCTTTTTGTTATTTCTTAAAATATCCAAACTTTTTTCCATGGTTTGAATCGAATGATTGATTTGCGAAATCTGAATTTGATTCGTTTGTTTTTCTTTTTGAATACTTTGCTGAATCGTTCTTTTGCGTTCTTCCTGAAAACGAAGGCTTTCTTTAAAAGTATTCCAGTCATTTTTCGAAATTACCTCTTTCTCATACAATCGGGCATTCATATCGTACAGTCTTTTGGCATCATTATAATCGTGTTCAATTAAAACCAAATCTTTGTTGAGGTTTAATTCCTGATTTCTAATGTTTAGTTTTCCGGTATTCAAATTGTTGATTTGTTCGATAATGGCAGTTTCCTGAGTCAGGTAATTCAATTCGGTATTTGGATTGTATAAACGTGCCAGCGATTGACCTTTAGTTACCATGGCGCCATTTTCGACAAAAATCTCTTTTACAGATCCTCCTTCTGTAACATTTACAAGCATCACGTTCAGAGGTTCTACTTTAGCCTGAAAAACAACAAAATCTTCAAAAAAAGCTTTTTCGACTTTCTGGATACTTAATTCTTCTGCTTTTACATTTAAACTTCTTTTAGTGTTAAACGAAAAAAAGACGATTGTTGCCAAAACTAAAAAAACTCCAATTGCTATTGTGAGATATCTAAATTTTCTATTTTTACGAGGAATTACTTTGTCCATTTCTTTAATAATTTACTGATTACCAATAGGTAAATACTGTGCCATAAAAATTATTATTTGTAAAGTGTTGATTTTAAAGAAGCTTTAAAAACCATTCAAAAAAGAAGTGTTCGATAATGAACAGTTGACCGTTCGTTATCGAACAAAAAAAGACATCATGCGAAAAAAACAAGCCCAAATATTAATCGTTGACGATCAGGAAGAAATTCTTTTTTCGGCAAAAATGATTCTCAAAAAACATTTTGAAACCATTTTTACAGAAAATAGTCCTAAAAAAATCATCTCTATTTTAAATGAAAATGAAATAAATGTGGTTTTATTAGACATGAATTACCGAATTGGTTTCGAAGATGGGCGCGAAGGGATTCACTGGCTCAAAGAAATAAAAACACTTTCGCCACAAACCGTCGTGATTTTAATGACCGCTTTTGGTAAAATTGATACTGCGGTTGAAGGAATAAAAATTGGTGCTTTTGATTATGTTCTAAAACCGTGGAATAACGAAAAATTACTCGAAATAATTGATAAGGCTGTAGCCGAAAGCAGAAAAAACAGCAAAAAAGTGCCGGAAGAAAAACCGGTAAAAAACTATTTTGTTGGCAATTCCCTTAAAATAAAACAAGCCTATTCTATTGCCGAAAGAGTAGCCAGAACAGATGCCAATGTTTTGATTCTGGGCGAAAACGGAACCGGAAAATATGTTTTTGCAGAGTTTATTCACCTCAATTCAGAACGAAAAGCACAGCCATTTGTGCATGTTGATTTAGGATCGTTGAGCGATAATTTATTCGAAAGCGAACTTTTTGGTTATGCAAAAGGCGCTTTTACAGATGCTAAAACAGATACTGCCGGCAGATTTGAAATAGCTTCCGGCGGAACTATTTTTCTGGATGAAATAGGGAATATTCCGTTGCATTTACAATCGAAACTATTACACGTTTTGCAAACCAAAACCGTTACCCGTTTAGGTGAAAGTAAGCCAAGACCTTTGAATGTTCGCGTAATTGCAGCAACAAACAGTGATATAAAAGCTGAGGTTAAGAACAAAACGTTCCGTGAAGATTTGCTGTATCGCATCAATACAATGGAAATTCATTTGCCTTCGTTACGCGAACGAAAAGATGATATTGTACCCATGGCGCATTTTATCCTGGATAAGATTGCCGAAAAATACAATCATGGTCCTGAAGCTTCGGGATGGCATTTTGAAGACAATGTAGCACCATATTTAGAAAAATATCCCTGGAAAGGAAATATTCGTGAATTGGAAAATAAAATAGAACGCGCTTTGATTTTGGCTGATAATAATACTATTTCAGTCACCAATCTGGATATTTTAGATTTCGAAGAAATTCAGGAAAACGATGAGAATCCGTTATCAGAAATGGAAAAAAGTGCGATCGAAAAAACACTCTTCAAATACAACGGAAACATTAGTAAAACAGCCGAAGAATTGGGTTTGTCAAGAGCAGCTTTATACAGAAGAATCGAGAAATATGACTTAAAAAATTAATTTTACCGCAAAGCACGCAAGGTATTTTTTAGGTTTGTTTGTAATTGGTTTTATTAAGTTCGCAAAGCTGTTTCTAGCGAACTTTGCGAAACCTTTGCGAACCTTGCGGTTAAATCTTCAGCTACAGATGCCAATAAAAAAATAAAATAATGAAAAACTGGAAATTTTATAATGCTTTGTTTATAAGGGTTCTCTTTATTATGATTCCCTTTTTCTTTTGCGTTTTTTTAATTTATAAAACGCTTTATTACAATGCAATTTTGGTTGTTTTTTTTATAATCTTGCTATTGTTCGAGATGTATTTTTATATCAAAAATCACTCTTTATTTTATGATAAAATATTGCTTTCAATTTTGCAAAAAGATTTTTCGACCAATTTTCCGCCAGTATATAAGGAACAGAAATTTAGCAACTTATATCTTTTATACAATACTTTAAAATACCAGCAGCAAGAGCAGACTTCAAAAGAATTGGTTTATCAGTCCATTTTAAATAATATAGATACAGCAACTTTAATTCTCGAAAAAGAGAACGATGACTGGAGTATTTTTTTAATGAATGATTGCTTCTCCAGTTTATTTAAAGTGCCAAAAGTAAGTCATTGGAAATACCTTAAAAATTATTTGCCATCACTTTGCAATGAGATTGAGCAAACAGAATTTACAGAGTTGAAATCGGCAATTTCGATTAAAATAGAAGAACAGGATGTACAGACATTTGTATTGCAGACATCTTCTACAAAGACTTATGAAAAAGAATATTTTATTATTTTATTGGATAGTATTCAGCGCGTTATTGAGAAAAAAGAAAAAGAAGCCTGGATTAATCTGATGAAAATCATTTCGCATGAATTAATGAATTCCTTAACCCCAATTCGTGCGCTTTCGCAGAATTTACTGCAGATTGTCGATCAGGAAAAACTCGAAGAAGATGATTTCGACGATATCAAAAGCAGTATTTCGACCATTATCAATCGGAGCGATCACTTGCAGGTTTTTGTCGAAAATTACCGAAAACTAGCCATGCTTCCGACTCCAACGAAACAAATGACGCCAATAAATTTACTTTTAGAAGATTGTATGCGCATCATGAACCCGATTTTGAAAGCGGAGAATATCGAATTGGTCAATGAAATTAGCAGTCCAAGATCTATCCTGATTGATAAAAGCCAGATCGAACAAGTGATTATTAATCTAATAACCAACAGTGTTTATGCCTTGAAAGAAAAGGCAGAAAAGAAAATGTTCTTGTCCAGTTACACCGATAATAATCGTTTTTTTATCACCATTTCAGACAACGGAAAAGGAATCGACGAAGAGATTCGGGAAAAAGTATTTCTGCCATTCTTCACCACCAGAAAAGACGGCGCGGGAATTGGTTTAACGCTTTCTAAAAACATCATCGAAGCACACGGAGGTTACTTAAGTTACCAAACCGATGAAGATAAAACAAGCTTTGTGATTTGTTTGATTTGATTTTTTTTCACCATATAAGTGATATAAGTTCATATTAAGCATTACGCATAAATCTCTCGCAAAGACGCAGAGTCGCAAAGAAAATTTAAAAATAAAACTTTGCGACTTCGCGTCTTTGCGAGATTAAATGACAAAGTGAATCAAGACAATACTTTAAATGAACTTATATAACTTATATGGTGAAAACCTTTATAATTCAACCTCAGGCGTCCAAAAGTGTTTTTCCAAGTCTATAATTTGATTATCGACCACCTCAATACCTTCGCTTTCCAGAAGTTGCTGCATTAAATTAGTTCCGTCAAAATGGTGTTTTCCGGTCAAGAGACCTTTTCTGTTTACAACTCTGTGCGCCGGAACATCTTCCATGTTATGGCACGCATTCATCGCCCAGCCTACCATTCGCGCAGAACGGGCGGTTCCAAGAGCTTTCGCAATAGCGCCATAAGAAGTTACTTTCCCGTACGGAATTTGTCTGGCGATCGCATAAACGCGTTCAAAAAAATTATCTTCAGCCATACGTTTAAGTTATTTTTACTATTAAGATATTAAGGTTCATGAAGTCAAAGCTTAACTTTTATTAAAAATAATTAAGAAAGTGAAGTTTCACAAAGTAGTGCTTTATTTTTCTTAATTACTTAATGGTTCAATTTTATAAACCTAAAATTTTAATCTTAAAAAACTTTCACCCAAAATAGTAATTCAGGATATTAAAAAGTGTTGCAATAGCAATTAAACCTGTAATGCTTCCTATAATAGTGTTCATGTTTCGCATCAGATAATCAGTTTTCTTTTCTATTCTGCCAAAGAAACCAATGTAGCTGTACAATGCCGCAAACGAACCTAAAACAGACCCGAATACAAAAGTAAAAATAATGTTGTTTTCGAATGCAAAAAGATGGTAAGAAGCCAGCGTAACACTCACTACAACATAATACGGAATAGGGAAGAAGTTCAAACCGGATAATAGCATTCCCAGGAAGAAACGGCTTTTTTTGCTGCTCTTTTTAATCTTCGATTTCTTGGCTTTTGGCTCTTTTGCGATAAACAAAAAGTAAATCGTAAGAATAGAAAAAATAGCAAATCCAACCTCACGCAACAATGTTACCACATCAGGGCGATTGTCGATTACCTGCGCAAATAAAACGGCTAAAGAAACCTGAAAAAAGATTACTAAAACCGCGCCGGCAACAAACCATAAAGCGTTCTTTTTCCCCTCTTTCATGTTCACTTTTGCGGCCGTCATATTGATTAATCCCGGTGGAATAATCCCAATGAAAGCGGCAATAAAACCTGAAAGTAATGGGGTAAGTAATGCCATTCAGTTATTTAATGGGTTGGAAAAACGTTCTTAAAATTAAATTAGTCTTTAATTTTAAAGCGAATATACGTAATTGCCTTGTTAATTTCTAAATATTGTTTCTCGTAAAAAGTCTGAAAAGCAGTAACTTCCTCAGGACTTCCTTCGTTTGTATACACATTATGGTTCGCGTATAAAACCTCATGTCCCTCACCGTGAAGCAATCCAAGCGTATAACCGTGCATGAATTCGCTATCGGTTTTTAGGTTTACAACACCGTCTTTTTTAAGGATTTTTTTATACAATTTCAAAAACTCAGAGTTAGTCATTCTGTGTTTTGTCCTTTTGTATTTAATTTGCGGATCCGGAAAAGTAATCCAGATTTCATCCACTTCATTTTCATTAAAAATATGATCGATCAATTCGATTTGAGTACGAATAAAAGCCACATTATGAAGTCCGGTTTCTACAGCAGTTTTAGCACCTCTCCAGAAACGCGCTCCTTTGATATCGATTCCGATAAAATTTTTGTCAGGATATCTTTCTGCCAATCCAACAGAATATTCTCCTTTTCCACATCCTAATTCTAAAACTAAAGGATTATCATTTTTAAAGAAATCAGAGTTCCATTTTCCTTTCAGAGGCATTAAATCGCCTACAACTTCTTCTCTGGTTGGTTGAAAAACGTTTTGAAACGTTTCGTTTTCTCTGAATCTTTTTAGTTTATTTTTACTTCCCACTTTTACAAAAATTTTCAGCAAAATTAAGGAATATAAACGAATGAAAATAGCGCAATTGGGTTTTAAAGTTTTTTGCCGCCAATTACACGAATTTTCGCGAATTCATTTTTGTATGTATTGTAGACAAAATATCGAAATTCCTGGCTGTTTTTTTTTGCCACAGATTTCACAGATTAAAATGATTTTTTAATTAAAATTGTCTAATTAATGTAGTCCCTACGGGACAAACTTACGGTCGTTTTTTTTTACCAATATTTAATTTCTACGAGATATACTCCGTTAGGAGTTAAATATTGGTAGAAAATAATAGTTACCACGCCAGACATGTCCCGTAGGGACTACACATTCATATTTTCGATTAATCAAAAAAAAATCATTTTAATCTGTGAAATCTGTGGCAAACTTTCTTTACCCGTAATGCGCTTCAGTAATAGGTTTTAATTTTGGATCAAGAGTTTCATCGTGTTGCGATAAATCAAGACCAATATGTTCGTTTTCTTCAGAAACACGAAGCGGAATAATAAAGTTCGTTACTTTAAACAAGAAATAAGCCCCGAAGAAAGTAAAGATCGAAACCAGAACCAATGCCATCATATGGTGACCAAAAACATTCCAGCCACCATGAAGTAAACTTGCATCTTCACCATGAGCAAAAATGGCGGTTAGAATCATTCCCATGATTCCACCCACACCGTGACAGGCAAAAACGTCAAGCGTATCGTCAAATCTTTTAGAGAAACGACAATTTACAACCGAGTTAGAAACCAAAGCCGTGATGAAACCAAAGAACATACTTTCAGGAACCGATACAAATCCTGCTGCAGGAGTAATGGCAACTAAACCTACAACAGCACCAATACAAGCGCCAAGAGCAGAAACTTTTCTACCGTTCATTCGATCAAAGAAAACCCAGGTCAACATCGCGGCGGCTGATGAAGTTGTCGTTGTGGCAAAAGCCATTGCAGCAGTTCCATTCGCGGCAAGCGCAGAACCCGCGTTGAACCCAAACCATCCAAACCATAACATTCCGGTTCCTAATAATACAAACGGAATATTGGTAGGGATATGATCGCTATTTTTTCTTTTTCCTAAAACCAGAACCCCTGCCAAAGCAGCAAATCCTGAACTCATGTGTACTACAGTTCCTCCGGCGAAATCTTTTACGCCAAAATAACTTCCTAAAACCCCCGTAGGATACCAAACCGAGTGGCACAAAGGAGCATATATAAAAATCGTAAACAAACTAATGAATAGTAAATAAGAGATAAATCGAACACGTTCTGCAAACGAACCCGTAATAATTGCCGGAGCAATAATGGCAAATTTCATTTGGAACAAAGCAAATAACATAAACGGAATCGTATTGGCCAATTGTTTATGAGGCAAAACCCCCACATAATCCATAAAAGCAAAAGTGGTTGGATTCCCAAAAAAGCTATAAAAATGCTCTCCCGAGCCAAAACCTACAGGATCACCAAAAGCCAGACTAAAGCCCACTACAACCCATAAAAGTGTTACAACACCCAGACAAATAAAACTTTGCAGCATGGTCGAAATCACATTTTTTCGGCCTACCATTCCTCCGTAGAAAAAAGATAATCCCGGCGTCATGATCAAAACCAGACAGCAAGAGGTCAGCATCCAGGCAACATCGGCAGGAACAATATGATCCGTAGTGCCAAATTCAGATAATACATAACTATTTTCAGTAACTGTTGGCCAAAATGCGCCAGTAATACAAACAATACTTATAATAATAAAGGAGATGATCCAGCGTTTTTCTATTTTCATTTTTCAAATACTTTATTTAACCCTATTTTTTTTGGGGTCAAAGTTAAAAAAAAATAAAGATTTTGATTTTCAGGGCTAATAAAATAGAGGGCGACCTTTTATTTTAGTCAATTTTGTAAAATTCGATCCGTTTTTTTGAGAGTATCTTATTTTGAACTTCTAATTTACGGATAAAATTGCCAATTGTATTATAATTAAATTGATATACGGCGCTGTAAAGCACTAGAAAAGTTAGGATTATAATAAGAAAGTTCGAAATTGTTTATTTTTTCTGAAGCTTCGCAATCAGAATGTCTTCGATTGGCGCTTTTATTTTAGTAACCGCATCCACTTCGTCATTCGGAATCGTCATCGATAACACATAATGCTGAATCTTCCATTCTTTCCCCACTTTTACCAAAACACCAGAACCACGGCAAATTTTCATCTGCGTATTCAGCAATTCATCAAACCACGCAATTTTTCCTGATTTATCAAAAAAGATATGACGTTCAAGGGCAGTAAAATTCCATGTTGTTCCTTTGTCAAAAAACGGTTTTGCCCACACTTTAAAGTCTTTTTTGGTCCAGTTTTCGGTAGCATCGGTTCCAATAAAAATTCCGTCTTCGGCAATCAAATCAAAGTACGCGTCGAATTTTACATCACCAGCAGCCTTATGCCATGCATCGAGAGTTTGACTGACTTTGTCTTTTTCAGAAGTTTGTGCATTTGCAAAAGTCGCAACGAATAATAAAAGTAAGATTGATTTTTTCATGAGGTTTTATTTTGGATTTAAAGTTAAGGAATATTGCAGTATTCTTTCACCATATAAGTAATGTAAGTTCATTTAAAAAGTTTCTTTGCGCAATTTTCTAACACATAGAGACATAGCTTATCCTTGTGGGAAAAGGCGCTTCACTTAAAAATAAATCGCATAGTACTATGCGAAAAAATCATGATTTTCTATTAGCATCTTCATTCTCCAATTCAAAATCTATGTTTCTATGTGTTTCATCAAGTAATTGTAACATTTATAAGGCTTGTCACAATTAATATGAACTTACATTACTTATATGGTGAAAATTTTACCGCAATCTTAAATTGTCTTATATTACTTATATGGTGAAATCTTACTATATTTGAGAGCTTTAAAAATCTACATCATGAATCCAAAAATACTTATCACCTCAATATTTGTCACTTCGCTGGTTTTTACCTCTTGCAAGAAAGAACTCGAACCACAGGAAAACACACCAACATCAGAATTGGTGAAACTAGGACTGGCAAAAGACACTACAAAAACGCAGCAATCAGTCGTTCAAAATCCGGCGACGAATCCTAATACCGTAATGGGAGAGACCAACGGAATAAATCCCGCACACGGACAACCCGGACATCGTTGCGATATTGCCGTTGGCGCACCTTTAAATTCGGCTCCAACGCAAGGACAAACAACGCAAACTGCGCAACCTGTACAAGTAAATTCAGGTCAGCAAAATGTAGTAACCACAACAACTGTAGCACCTACGAAAGTAGCCAAAGGAATGAATCCTGCGCACGGACAACCCGGACACAGATGCGATATTCCGGTTGGAGCACCTTTAAATTCTCCTGCAGCAAAACAACCAGCTGCGAATACTGCCCAAAGCGGCACTACAACCCAAAATTTTACAGTAACGCCACCTGCAAACAATGCAGTTCCGGCCTTATTAAGCACTGAAGAAACAGCAGTAGCAGACGGAATGAATCCAGCACACGGAAAACCCGGACACCGTTGCGATATCGCCGTTGGAGCGCCTTTGCCAAAATCATAATAGTACATCAATAATAATCTGGGCGTGCCACCAATAAAAAAAGGGGCCAACTATGCAAATCGCTTAGTCGGCCCCTTCTTTTATTGCTGTCGGGCTTTCACTTCCGCCGCGGCGGATTGCTCTATCCCTCACGCGAAACAGTTTTCAGTCTCAGTTTTCAGTGTACTCTTGTCATCAGAGCGAAGTCGAAATGTCATTTTAATATAAGTATACGTTCCAATTTTCCGTAGAGACGCACAGCAGTGCGTCTAAATTTTTTAAACACAATCCCTTTGCGATCTCAAAGCAAAGCATAATTCACAAAACCTCGCGACCTTTGCGTAATCCTTTTGCTCCCGATAGCTATCGGGATTGCGGTAAAATCTCCTCTTTATTCAATTTCAAAAATCGCCTGAATTTCTACAGCCGAATTTATCGGTAACGAAGCCGCACCAATCGTTGCTCTCGCATGTTTTCCTTTTTCACCAAAAACCAAAGCCGTCAAATTCGAAGCCGAATTCATAAGTCCGGCATGTTGCGTATATTCCGGAGTCGTATTAAAATATCCTGTCAATTGCACACATTGTTTTACTTTGTTCAAATCGCCTCCGCAAGCTTCTTTCAAAACTGCAATTACATTTAGCATTGTCTGGTAAGTGGCTTCCTTCGCCTGATCTTCAGTAACCGTTGCGCCAACTTTACCCGGATTTAGGATTTTTCCATCTTTCAAAGCTACCTGATTAATGTACACTTTATGATCCGAAATCGTAAACGGAACATAATTTCCAACCGGTTTAGGCGCTTCAGGAAGTACAATATTATTGTCTTTTAATGTTTTGTTGATATCGCTTTTAGTTTCAACCGAAGTTGTTTTTACAGACTTTATATTTTCTGTACTTTTCAATCCCGAAGCTACTCTTGCCAAAGCTTTTCCTTGTTCCTTAGCCAAATTCAATTCGCTTTGCGACGGACGAGTTCCTGTAGATCCTGCTAATGAAGTCGCACCAAAAGGCGTATTTCCCTGCGGAACCGTTTTGTCTAAATTTGCCGTTCCCATAATTCCGGTTGGCACAATCACCATTCCGTGAGAGGCAAGGATATTCCAGAAAGATAAAATCGCAGCTTCTTTTCCTGCACCAGATCCTGCCGACATGAAAACAGTTGCCGGTTTCCCTTCTAAAGTTCTCGAAGTCCAAAGCGGAATACTCTGGCTGAAAAAGTAATTCATATCAGCACTAATATTCGCAAAATGAACCGGACTTCCAAAAGCGATTCCGTCATAATTGGCCAATTCTTCGATAGTAGCAACAGGTAATTTCTCTACCTCAGCATTCAATTTCTCTTTCGGGTTTATAGATGGAACACGTTTTAAAGTCGCTTTTGTATTTGGATATTCCTGAACTCCTTCGGCAATAGCTTTTGCCATTTTGTAAGTTCCGCCGTTTTGTGAATAAATTAAAACCAGCATATTGGTTTCCGGTGATTTTGTTTGCGCATCGGCACCAAAACCTATAAATATGGCGATTAATAATACGAGTAGTTGCTTTTTCATGAAAGTAATTTTAAATAATTTGTAATGGATAATCTCAATTAAGAAGCTTGTTTTATTTTAAAAATCAAGTTTCTTTTTTGGGACTGCAAAATTACTTCTTACAATACCAAAAAGCGTTATTATTATGTTAATCGTGTTTTGCTGTGCGTTGTTTGTTGTCGATGTTTTAACAAATCGGGAGTGTGAAACTTTTTAAAGTAGGCTGAAAGCCCTAAAAGCAATAGCGTACTGCAACGCACTACGAATTAAATCAAGAGTTAAAATCGCCCTGAAAGGGCAACAGCAAATAGACAATAAAGATTAAGGATAACCGCAGTTTCTCATAAAAAATAATGACAAATAGAATAAATGTTCTCTTTGAAATTAGGCTTTTGCCCTTTCAGGGCTTAAATAAAATTCATCTTCATTCATAGTGCTTCGCACCATGCTGTTGCTATAGCTCTTTCAGAGCAACATTTGATGAGCGTTTATAGGCACAGATTAAAAAATAAAATCTGCTTTATCTGCAAAATCTGCGAGAGAATATTTAGCACATAGAAAATAGAGTTTTGTTGCCACAGATTTCACAGATTAAAAAGATTGAAAAATAAAAATCCGTTTAATCTCCGTGAAACAAAAAATATTAATCCTTCTAATCTGTGAAATCTGTGGCAAAAATTTCTAACTTCGAGAAAACAAATCGCCTTATCATGAAAAAAGCAATTGTATACGGAGCAAGCGGATTAGTAGGGTCTTATATCCTCGAAACGTTGTTGAATAATGCCAATTACGAACAAGTAATCATCGTGGTCAGGGCAGCGCTGAACATTCAGCATACCAAACTAAAAACGATAATAGGTGATTATAATTCGCTGACCGAAGTTGTAAAAGGCATTCCGGTAGATGAAGTTTTTATAGCACTCGGAACCACACAAAAGAAAACACCCGATAAAAAACTATATTATCAAATCGATCATGATTATCCGGTTTTAGCGGCAAAACTGGCCAAAGAAAACGGAGCAAAAGCCGTGTTTCTCGTTTCGGCAATTGGAGCAAATGCAAAATCGTCGATATTTTATACGAAGATGAAAGGCGAAACCGAACAAGATATTATTATAAATCTGAATTTAGATCATACCCATATTTTTCGTCCATCGATGATTTTAGGCGACAGAAAAGAAAGCCGGCCTCTGGAGAAAGTATTCATTGGGATATTCAAATTGATTAATCCTTTGTTTATGGGAAGAATGAATAAGTATAAAGGAATAGAAGCAGCCAATATCGCAAAAGCAATGGTCAATAGTGCGAACCAACTCAACGAGAAAGTCAAAATAGTACAGTGGCAAGAAATGACTCATTTGCTGAAATAAAAAATGGCATTATCCTGATTAGAGATAATGCCATTTGCATTTGATATATATAAATTAAAACGATTTCTGTTTTTCGAAAGTCGTAGTAAGTGATTTTTTTGCTTTGGCAAGAGCACCGCTAAACGCTTTTTCCAGTGTATCCGAGTGATCTGTTACGGTTAAGGGTTGTAAATTGGCTACACGAACTTCAATCACACATTTTTTATCGTTTAAGCTGAATTTTTCTCCGTTTTCATCTCCAAAATGTACTTCAATGCGGGTTATTTTTTCTTCAAAACGAGCTAAACCTTTTTCTAATTCTTCAGAAAAATAAGTTGCTAATCTTTCGTGTCCTTCGATGTTCTTGTCGGTATTGATTTGAATTTTCATATCGGTTTATATTTAATGATTATTCTCAAAGCTATCTTTTTTAGAATGAAAACCCAAGTGAGTTAATAAAACATTATGAAAAAATGGTAGAAAATTTCAAGGCCATTTTTTTATCAGACTTGGCGATTTTCGAAATGTAATTATCGAACGCGGATTTAACGGATTCACTTCGTGAAAACGCAGATAAAAACAGATTTTTTTATTGTATTTTTTTCAGGCTGAGTGTAGTCGATATGCGAGGCTAAGCGAAGTCGGTATGTCAGGCTGAGCGAAGTCGATATGTCAGGCTGAGCGAAGTCGAAGCCCCCCGCGCCAATGCGCCAACTAAAAAGTTATCACCTTTTAAATTGCTTATAAAATCCTACTATTCACAATGGTTTATTTGGTATCTTCGCAGTCCTAAACATCGAGAATATGAATACAACAAAACTTTTTGCCCGTATGGTACGCTGGCGGTATTGGAAACAACTGCAACGCGTTCTCGAAGGCGTAGGACAGCTAACCCATACGGGTTTTATATTTCCTAAATTTCGAGATTATGAGTGTAAACACCCTTTCAAAAGAAACAGAATTGCGCTTAAACGAATTTTTCAACCAAGCGACTGATCCTAAAAGTTTCGCCAAAGCAATTCGAAAAGTAAATTATCTTCTCGCCATATCGCTAATGCGAGAATGCGAAACCTTGCAAATCGATACAAAATCAGTCGAACAAGGTTTTTATTGGTTGAATGAATTAGCCGAAATTTTAAATCCTTATCTGGATGCTGAATAATTAAAAATGAGAAAAGTCACTATGAAAAGTGGCTTTTTTTATTTCGTTCAGTTTGTCATTTCTAAGAATGAGAACACGAGCGATAGCGAACTGGCGAAGCAATCTTCGCAGGTAACTCCGTAAAGTTTGTCCTTTTGATAGAGTAATAATTTGAACAGTATTGTCAGGCTGAGCGAAGTCGAAGCCTCGTTGCAATTGTCAAACTTGTCTTTCTGCAATTGCATTCTCAATTTCAAGAATACACGAATCCAAATTTTTTTTGATATCGTTACTCCAGAAACGAAGAATCTTCCAGTTTTGAGATTCTAAATGCGCATTGACTTCAATATCTCTTTGCATATTTCGTTCAATTTTTTTGATCCAGAATTCAGGATTGGTTTGTGGTTTTTTTCTAGTTTCCCAATCTTTTCCATGAAAGAATTCTGAATCTACAAAAATGGCAATTTTTAATTTTTTAAAAGTAAAGTCCGGTTTTCCGAAAACTGTTTTGTTGTTTTTTCTATATCTGTAACCTAGATTCCATAATGCTTTTGCCAAACGAACTTCTTCTTTGGTATTTGTGCTGCGAACAGCTTGCATGTTTTTTGATCTTTGTTCTGGAGTTAATTTATCCATATTATAAAGATAATCAACACAGATAAAAATATAAAACTTATTTTTACTCAAAACAAAAACAAATGCCTAAGAAAGAAAATACCACATCGTATTGGGCTTTAAAATCGGTTTCAGATGAAGATGTTACTTACGAAAGCACTGATCGATATAAAGATGAAATTGAAACAAAATATGTATATGATGATTCAGTTGCCAATCACAAGCAAATTAAGTTGGGAGATATTGCAGTTATTATAGATAAAAAGGAAGTTCTTGGATTAGCAAGAATATCCAAAATTCTAAAATTTAATGGTACAAAGAAGAGGCGTAGATGCCCTATTTGTAGAAGTACCAATTACGGACCTCGGAAAACTAAAACTCCAAAATATCTTTGTAATAAAGGACATGAGTTTAGTGTGCCAGATTCAGAAATAATTGATGTAACAAATTTTGAGGCATGCTACAGTACAAGTTTTATCGTACCAAAAGAGATTGTTACTATTGATAAGATAAAACCTTTTTATCATAGAAAGTATAATCGAAATATGTCTATGCAAAATATTAGTAAAGATTTCTTTATTGAATTTTACGAGGCAGAAATAAAAAAATTAAAAGAAGAATTTATTTATCCTTCTGCAGAGGAATCGGAAAATTATTTAAGTGATTTGTTTGATGAAGGTTATATTCCATTAAATAAAGATGAAAGGCCAAAAATAATAAAAACCATATTTGAAAGAAGAGGACAGCAAAAATTTAGAGACTCTCTACGTAATTTACATGGAGATAAATGTATGGTTACTGGTTGTGAGATATTACATATTATCGAAGCGGCGCATATTAATCCTTATAGAGGAGAAAAAGATAATCATGTTGCAAATGGATTACTTTTAAGATCTGATATTCACACTTTATTTGATTTAAATTTGATAGGAATTGATCCTGAAACACTGGAAGTAAAGCTTTCTGAATCTTTGCTAAGTAGTGAATATGAAGAGTTTAAGAGTCGTAATCTTTTGATAGCAAAAAATAATGTTCCATCTATTAATGCTTTAAATATAAGATGGAAACTATTCAATAAATAATTGAAACCATATTACTATTTTTAACTAAAGAATAATCACTTTTTTAATGAACAATTATTATAGAAAAATATTAGATTCACAGATAAAAAAAGGTTTAGCTGATGCAAAATCCGCTATTGAGTTAAAACATCCTTATTTAACAGGAAGGTTAAGGGAAATTGTATTGCATGAATTAATACAGCCAATGCTCAATAATAACTTTTCCATAGGTAACGGAAAAATTGTTGATTATCTCGGTAACATATCAGGTGAAATTGATTTATGCATCTATAGTAAAAATCTTCATCCACCAATATTTTTTTCGTCAAGTGATAAAATGGGAATTTTTCCCATTGAATCGGTACTAAATGCCATTGAAGTTAAATCTGAGTTTAATTTGGCTAATTTAAAAGATGCATTTTTAAAATTTAGGCAATTAGATACAGAGCTTATTGTGACTGCAGCTATTCATGATGAAAGGGGTGATGTAGTTCCCACATATTTTATAAAACCACATTACTCCTTATTTACTTTTGATACTCGTTTGAAGAATTATACTCCTGCAAAGATTTTGGAAATGTATAGTAAAATTGATGAAGATTGGGAGGACCATCCTTTAATTGCCAATATATGCATTGCTGATAAAGGATGGTTGTGTAATACTTCTCAAGGTTGGGTACATTACTCCTTCGATAAAGAGAACAACTTTAATGAAGAAATTGTTAGCTTTTTATCGACACTTGTTAATGATTTACCACGAATAGAATCAAGTAGAGGTAATCCTAGAATAGGATATTATTTAACTGATCCTTTTAATCTTGATAAATTAATTGAAAATGAGTTTGTGAATAAACCTTGGGGCAAAGGAAGATATATTTTTAGAAATACTGATTTATTATAAATAGAACGGTTTTAGTTTCCCCATCTTCTTAACCACTCTGATTCATCTAATCCGATACGTGATAAAATTGAAGCAAAATTAGTGACAATTCTTTGAGAATGTAAATCTTTTAAATCTAAAACCCATTCAAAATTTTCGTCATGTTCTTCAGAATAAATTTGATTGAAAATAAATTTGGAATTATCATTTAGAATTCCCTTTATAACTCCGTCATCATTAGAGCAAGTAAACTTTATAGTTCTAATTGAAAAAGATTTTTTATCTAGTTTTAATTTTATTCCATTAGGAGTGATTAGGTCGAATTTGTCAGTTGTAATGGTTAATGGTAAAAAAAGGAATTTTCTTTCTTCTCCATTTTTTAATCTAACACTATCACATTTTTGTTGAATGCATAAAAAATAACTTTCGTCTCTTTTTGTACTTTTCAGAATTGTTCCTAAAGTAAGTTTCGGTTCAATGTTTTGTGGAAGGAATAGGCTTTTATGATGAGTTAATTTTGCAAATTCCTTGTTTATCTGATCTATATTTTCATGGTTAGTTGTATTTAAAAATAAGGAAGTATTGTTTAAATATAAATATTTTAAAAATTCATCTCTTTTTTCTTTATTTTCAATTAATAGTTGAAATACAGAATTAAATTTTTTATCGACACGAGTTTCTTCGGAAAATAAAAGATTTATCAAATTTGTTTTATCTCTTTCAAAAGTTTCTTTTGGATTTAAAGGCTTGCCTTTGCCATTTAGAATAGGATGCTCCTCATCATTTATATTTATTTCTAACCATTCTTCTATAAAATTCTTATCAATTAATTTATGTGTTTTATTATATAGTAATAGGTCGGCTATGGAATCTTTCATAATATCAAGTAAAAGATCTTGAGCATCATGAGTGTTAGGTAAAAAGGATTTGTGACTTAAAAATGCGCTATCAAGTTCTTTTGAAAATAAGCTTAAAATTTTATTTGAATTATCTCTTATGGTAGTTAATGATAATAACGCAAAATTAGATAATAATCCAGATGTCATTTTCGTAAATTCATCTAACACAAATAATGGTAGGTCTTTATACTTTATAATTTTATCATTTAGATGCAGATGGTTGAATTTGTTATCAACTTCATCATCATTAACAGATGATTTTGCTCTAACTAAAATTTTAATGTTAGGACTACTTACTTCACATAAGTCTTGTTTAAAATTTGGATTTATTACAAGTAAATTTTCTGAAATTTCATTTGTAATTTCCATTAAATCAGTCTCTCCTGTATAAACGACTATTAACTTTAAACTTTCATTGTCTTTGACAATATTTTTTAAAATTTCAATTGTATATTGTCCTCTAGGATCTTCACTAGGTGCATCTGCATTTGGATCGTCAATCTCATCATCAGATAATATTATCTGCCAATCTAAAATTATAATATCTGCTTTTTTAGTGATTGATTTGAAGTTATTTATATCAGACTTTGATTTAGGTTTATATATACCACAAACTTTTTCTTCTTTCGCAAAAGCCATTGAAACTTTTTGTGCGTCAAAGTCATGATTAGGATTTTGAGAATTAGCATCAGAATAAGCTTTGTCATCTATGAAGACTATGCTTTGTAAAAAATTATTAGAAATTTTTTTAGATTTTTCAAAGAAGCCATTATTCATTTCTTTCTGTATTAATTCGTTGAATTTTAAAAGTAACTGAAGATCCTTCCATAGGATGAACCACAGATATGTCATAACTTTCTGCATTTAAAACTTCTTTACTTATACTTAATCCCATTCCTCTCCCATTTATCTTTTTACTAAACCCTAAATTAAATATTTTCTCTCTTTCTTGGATAGGAATCTCAATTCCATTATTAGAAACATATACCCCATTTTCATCAGCATGTAGGCGTATGATTTTTTCATCAATATCACTGTGGTTAAGCCAATAAATTGCATTATCAATCAAATTAACAAAAACTGGGTAGAACGTTGATTTAAAACCAAATATTTTTTGTTTTGCAAAACCGTTGGTATGTTTAAACATAATGCTATGCCTTTCCATTCTAGTTTTAAATAAATCAATTAAAAATGTTTTTACTTCTATTAAAGAAATATTTTCTCTTTTTCTATTTAGACGTCTGTTTAAAGGTGTGAAAAGATTTAAATAACCATCCAAATGTTCAAAATTAATTTTTATATTATTATATACATTATCAAGTTGATGGTTAACATCAGACCATGCTTTTAAATCTTTAATACTTCCTCGTATTGAGCGTACAGTACTGCTAAATTCATGATGAAGAATTCCAACAGCTAACCCTAATTGGCTTAATTCTACATCTGCTTGAATACGTTCTCTTAGTTCTTCCAGTTCTTCAGACATTGCATCTGAAATTTGATCATTTGTAATTATTTGGTCATTATTTTTTTCAATATAAAAGCTTTCGAATTGTCTAATAATTCCGTCCATAACAAATGTGTTACGACTACTTATTAATTCAATTTCTTCTTCCATAGATTTTCTTTCCTCTACCAAGTTAAAATCTTCAACATTATTAGTACTTAAATGCTTAAAACGATCTTTTACTGATCTAATTTGATTATCTAAGTCTAACATCAATTCAGATGTAAGTTCTTTTATTTTTTTTGCAACATCATTTACAACATCATTTGTTTCCGTTCTTTTCTTAAAGTTTAATTTTTTTGCTTCTATAGAAATAAATTCAACAGATTGTTCTAATCTTTTTCGCTTACTTATTTCTATGTTTAATTTAGTACTATAATCTTCAATTAAATTATCAATTTCTAGATTGGCTTTATTGAAAGTATTTTGTTCAAGTATTTGATACTCTTTGAAATATGTTGCAAAATCGAGTCTGTTTCCTTTGGAAATAGTGAAGCCCTTAGGACTTGATAATGTGATTTTCTTTTTGTAGTCGCTTATTTTTTGTCTACCTTCAAATTCGTAATCAATTATTTTTTGACTTGCTTGATCGGTGTCTTTTATATAGATTACTGAGTTAAGATTTTTTCTTGTATCTTCTATTATTGTGTTGACGTCATTTTCAAATTTATTTGAAGCAAGATCTTTAAAAAAAGTATCTAAGTTTTGAAGAAATTTTTCTTTTTTCCCTTTGGCGAGTTTATCTCTTCTTTCAAGAGCATTATGAATAGAATTTAATTCTTCTTTTTTTTGATTATAAAATTCGGATTGTGGTGTTTTTCCTTTTTCATCAAAAAAGTCAAAAGCTATTTGAATGACAAAGTTTTTTAAAATTTCTTGAAAATTTCTAAATGCTTTGTTTTCGATAAAACCTTCTCTACCAGCTTTTTCAACAAGTTTAGAATTTTGATTGCTATTTATTTCAATTACTCCAAACATTCTTCTATGGGAGAAAAAATAAGTGCTAGCTCTTTTAGTTCTATTTTTTTCAATATGTAAGAAATCATAATCAACATCACCGTATGGTAATACTCTTATATTGTCCTTGTAAATGTATAATGCTCCAAATTTATTTGTTTTGTTGCTCAATATAGCCCAATTTTGAGAGTCAACCTTTGAACTTTTTAGATCCCCTTGTATATATACAAAATTAATTTTGAAGGGTCCACAATCTGTTTCTCTAAAATTATTGCCATTCCAGTTAACTATATGATTTTCGTATTCTTTTTCACCATATATATTAATATCTCCTTTGAATTGGCCAAATTCATCAAAAGTCCCTTCAAAATGGTGGTCGGCAATTTCAAATTCTTGAGGTGTAAAAAACTGTTCCTTGTCAATTATATTAAAATACGTGCCATCGTCTCCTCTGTAATCCCTAAATGAAATATCGATTACGGGTTTGGGGTGATTAGGAGTCATAGTGTTATGAAAACCAATTAACATTTTTTCAATCTTGGTAGCTTCTTTTGTTTCTTTATCTCCCTCAATATCGAAAATTAAAGTTTCGCTAACTGGATTTATATAAAAAAATGTACCACCTTTATTGTTTGATAATTCAAAATCCCCCACTAGATTTGTATTAATTTTCTTAGGGTCAATATTGAAATTGATTATTGAGTTAGCTACTCTTTCATAATCAGAAGATGTTATAATATCTTTAATTTTTAATTCTTCTAAAGAAATTAAAACTTCATTTTTAAGCTGGTCAAATTCTTTTAAATCTGGGATTTCGTCGAACTCTTTAATTGGAATTATTATGTCTTCAAGATTAATACCAGGTAATTCAAATAATTCCCAATTGATAAAAACAGCTACAATTTTAGAATCTTCTTTTCTCTGCTTTGCTTTTGTTATTATTAAAACTTGCTTTCCAATTGAAGCTATAGCTAATCGACCAATTCCTTTCTCGCCCATTACTGGTCTTAAAGGTTTATGAGAATCTTTTGGAGGTAATAAAGTTTTATTATTTACGAATTTACTTTCTGTTCCGATTGTTAACCATCTCGTTTCGAACTCGTCTTTTGTCATTCCAAGCCCGTCATCACGTAAAATAAGTAAGTTATCTTTTCTAAAAAAATCAATATCAAATTTATCAGCATATGCATCATGAGCATTTTTAATGAGCTCATTAATTGCAGTTGGAATTCCTGCAATTTGCTGGCGACCGAGTAAATCTAACGCTCTAGCTCTAGTTTTAAATAATGCCATTTGTATGATTTTTTATAATTGATTCACCAATGCATTTTGCATATTGTGGCGGAACTGCGTTACCAATTAGCCTAGCTATGGCAGAAGTACTTGTTCCATGAAATATATATTTTTTTGGGAATGATTGTAACGTTGCCCCCTCACGTAAAGATAATGCCCTATCTTCTTCAGGATGGGCAAAGCGACCATTAGATATGCTGAAAAATTTTGTAGTTATAGTAGGAGATGGTTTGTCCCACCATAAACGACCAAAAGTATCTTTAAACCAGTCATCTTTTCCAATAAAACAGGGTAGCTGCAATTCGGGATCATTTGCAAAACCCAGTCTATTTCCTCCGTCTTTCGCAATTTTTTTTAATCTTCTTTTATTGATTTCAGAAATCGTTGGTACGGTGTGAATAAATTCTGTTTCATCTCTATTACCATCACTAATTTTTGGAAAACCATTTGGTTCACCTATTACATCTCTAACAGTGACTTTAGTACCTTCTTTTTTTTCTGGATTTATTTTTTCTGTAGTTACTCTATTTGCTATTAAAGTAAATCTTTTTCGACTTTGAGGAACACCATATTCAGAAACATTATGGACTTCAAAATGTACATTATAGTTGTTGTCTTCTAGCCAGATTATAAAATCCTCTAATCCACTTTCTTTTTTCTTTCTTAGTACACCAGGAACATTTTCTACTACTACGTATCCTGGGTTAAAGTGTTTAACAAATCTTGCAAATTCGATTAAGAGATTTGCAGATTTTGTAGATTTTTCTCTCTTAGTATTAATTATGCTCCAAAACTGACAAGGACTGCATCCGATTAAAATTAGATCATCATCATTTTTATCTAGTTTTAATCTGTTTTCAAGTTCTTCTTCTTTCAGATCAAAAACGTCTTCCTTAATAAACTTATCTTTACCAATATTTGCATCATAGGTATTTCTGCAATTTTCTTCATTATCAATTCCTGCCAGAACATTTATACCTGCTTCTAGCATTCCATAACTCATACCGCCGCCGCCACAAAAAAAGTCAACTGCTTTTAAAGTATTAGTTTTATTCTCCATAATTAAATAACTCCTGAATATTTACTTCCAAAGCTTTTGAAAGTTTTTCGATGATTAATAGTGAGACATTTCTTTTACCTTTTTCTATGTCAGAAATGTAGGTTCTGTCTATGTTGGCAATATTTGCCAGATACTCGATAGAGTATTCTTTTTGTTCTCTTAAGGCTTTTATTTTATTGCCAAAATTTTCTTTCAAATCGTTCACGAGATAAATGTAACGGAATGAGGACAATTGTCCGGTTGACAATTGTCCTCATTCTTAATTAGTTTTTAACCTTATTAAGTGGGTATAATTTTAAATTTTTCTCCATAAAAAAACGCCAATCATTTCTGACTGGCGTTACTTAATATTCCTAAACTTCTTATGAAAACAAAACCCTTAGCCCTGATGGGAACGGCATCCTTTTGTGGTGGGGTTCACCACAAAAGATATAGTGGACAGCAGGAAATAGCTCCTGAAAATTGAAATTACAGTATTTTGAAATTACAAATTATAAGTTGAAAAAGATCTTCCACTTCGCTCAGAGTGACAAATCTTTGGCGAGTTTCTAGTGTGATTGCTTTAGCCGCGGCGAACAGGTCTTTCCTCAGAATTACAATATTGAGATGAGTTTGTGGCAAAATCATTTTTATTTATCCTTCTTTCCCCATTTAATTTTCATTTTTCCTTCGTCGTCCAGAGCAATTAAATGCAGGACAATTCCGCGGTCGCGAACGGCGTCGCGTTCGGCTTTGGTGGCGAGTTTGATGTCGTTTTTGGAGTTTCGGAGTGGGATGGTGAGGGCGAGATTGGTGCCTCGGCCAAAGGAATAAATACCTTCGGCATCGAGGTTTAAGACACTGGAACTAATGGTGAAATTATTGACATCGATTTGCTCTCCGCGCAATTTAAGTTTGCCTGATAAATCGCTAAACGTAATATTCTCGACATCGCGGAACGGAAAGGCAAACTTGCCAATTTTTACGATAGGCTCGAAGTTTAACAAAGCGCCCTGATTGACATTGAACGCCAGATTGCCGTGCATAGAATTGGTGATCAGCTCGCCATTGCTGTTGATAAAACCGGTAACATTGGCCTGACTGCTGAGTTTTCCTTTGATGTTATTAGGACTAAAAGATTTGACTCCGAAGTTATTAAACGATCGTAAAAAACTTGCAATATCAACCCGGTTTACCTGCGCGTTTGAGCTAAAAGCAAAGTTTTTTCCGCTGGGTTGTACTTCGCTGTTAAACGTGATGCTTCCGCCGGAAGTTTGCAGCGAACCGTTTTTAATCACCAATTTCGAATCGATCATTTGTACGGTTGCGATTGTGTTGGTCGCAGTTAGTTTGTTGTAACTAATTTTATCGGCTTTGATGTCGATTACTACAGCACATTTGTCGATTGCGGTTCGTATTTGGTTTGAAATTGTGGTTCTTTTATGGGTTTTCGCCGTGGCTTTTGTTTTTTGCGAAGTGGCTAAAACACCCAAAAATTGTTTGAGATCTATGTAGGGTGAATAGATTTTCCAGTTTACGATCATTTTTTCGGGCGCATCGTAATAAAGGTTCAGGAAATTGTCGATTTTGCCTTCGATTAAAATGGTGTTTTTAAGATGTTTGTATGTGATTTGTTTGATGAGTAATGCTTTCTCAGTAAAATCAAGGTGAATGTTGGTTTTTACGGCATGAACATTTTTTGGGATATAATGAAATGAGGCGTCATCGACATCTATTTTACCAATAAAACGCGGTTTTGTAATGTACAAATCGACAATATCAAACTGAAATTTGAGATTGGCTTTTGCATGTCCGGCTGAAAACTGAATCCATTTGTCATTGCTGATTTGGTTGAGTCTTTCGACATCAAAATCTGAACTTACGTTTCCGGTCGCGACTGGTTTTTCGAGATTATTAATCGCCAATTGCGGAATCGTAAGCGGAATATTCTCGTATTCGCCCGCAAATTGGGTCAGGATAATAGCCGAATTAGCATCGTTGTAGCCGTCTTTTGGTTTGAAATTATTGGTAAAAATTCCTTTAAAATGGCATTTTTTGATTAATCCGTCGGGAATACTCAGTTCGTTGTCTTTTATAATGGCCTGAACCACAATTCTGGGATCGCCTTCGGCATTAAAATCGCCTTTTATGTCGCAATTGACATCGATAGGTTTACTTAAATTGAAGCGATTAAGTTTCGAACTAATATTTCCTGATAATACATTCGAAGCATTTTGCCATAAAATTGTAGTCCCAATATTGATTCCGAAAAGGGCATTTCCTTTGGCGAGATTAAAAAAGGCAATAATATCAAAAGAATCTGTTCCTATTTTTAGATCTCGGGTTACGATGTCAATTCGTTCTTTTTGAGCAGAATAGGCAACATTAAAAGTTCCTTTGAGTTCTTTTTCTTTGGCAAAACTGCCGTGTACGGTATTAAAAGCTAAGCTCTTTATTTGTGTATCCAGAAAAACATCGGTTTGCCAATTGTCGCCATCATAATCTACTTTTGTTTTTAAACTGGCAACATCAAAATCGAACAATTTATGTCCAAGCCGATTGTCCAGAATAAAATGAACATCGTTGAGGTCGATTTGGTCAATAGTAGTTTCGCGATCTGATTTGTTTTCGGGCGATTTTTTCTTTTTGGGTTTAAAGATATTGGCGTTCGAATAACCGTCTGCTGCTTTATAAACATAAATATCGGCATCGTTGATGAGGATTTTATGAATGTTGATTTCGTTTTGCAGTAAACTCCAAACGTTTAATCGCGCTTCGATTTCGGTTGCTTTTAGTAAAGTATGTTGGTGCGTTGCCCATTGATTGTCTTTGAGTTCGACATTTTTTAAGGCCAAAGTAAAATTAGGGAAACCGGTTAGAAACTTATAATGAAAATCACCAACATGAAATTTTCCGTTGATGTTTTCATTGATCTTCGTATTGATCTTGGCGATGATTTCGGTTTTATTTCGATTAAAATAAATAGACAATCCTCCACAAGCGATTAATAACAATACAATAAGTCCTAATACGAAAAAGCCAAAGCGTTTGGCATATTTTTTAAATCGAACCGATTGAAAGAAGTTTTTTATGTGGAGTAAAGTTGCTGACATCTCAAGGAATTTTCTGGATTACTAAAGATAAGGTAAAAAACTGAGCTTATTTTAAAAAGATGTGCCACAATATATGTAAGTTATAACTTATTTTATAAAAACATGGGAATGATATAATAAATGACAATGCATTTATAATTAAAACTAATTTAAGAATGGTGTATGATTAGTATTTAATTTTTAAATTTGTACTCTAGTTTGAAACGAAACAATTCAGACAATAATTTTAAAAGAAAAGAAATTATGGCATTAGCAATAACAGATGCTACTTTTGATGAAGTAGTTTTGAAATCAGATAAACCAGTAATGGTAGATTTTTGGGCAGCATGGTGCGGTCCTTGTAGAATGGTTGGTCCAATCATTGACCAAATCAGCGAAGAATACGCAGGTAAAGTAGTTGTTGGTAAAGTCGATGTAGATGCTAACCAGGAATTCGCTGCAAAATATGGTGTGCGTAACATACCTACTGTTTTGGTTTTTCATAACGGTGAAGTAGTAGGAAAACAAGTAGGAGTTGCTCCGAAACAAACCTACGCAGATAGTTTAGACGCTTTGTTGTAATCGTAAGATTATGATTTATATAAAAAAGGTTTGGCGAAAGTCAAGCCTTTTTTATTGGAATAAAATTGGATTGAGCATATTTTTAAACACATAGGAACATAGCTTTTGTAACTTAATAAAAAAGGCATTTCATTTGTTTGAACACACATAGCTATGTGAAAGAAACGTGTTTTTTTATTCATTCTTTTTTCGGAATGTAAAGCTATTTCTCTATGTGTTTAAATAAATTGGCAACAATAATAAACTAGAGGAATTTAAGCCTTTTTTATTTAAAGGTTTTTTGCCACGAATTTCACGAATTAGCACGAATTACTTATTTTGGATAATGCTTAAAAAAGGTTGCCACAGATTAAAAGATTTTCACAGATTATAAAAATCATTTTAATCCTTTAATCTGTGGCAAAAAACAGACTGAATTTTAATTCGTGCTAATTAGTGTAATTAGTGGCAAACCTTAATCGTAAACGTAGTTCCGGATTCAGGTTTTGAGCTGACTTCGATTTTGCAATTGATGGCTGTAGCCAAATCCCGAATGAGATGCAATCCTAAACCGGATTTGATGCCAATAACTTCTGAATCATCATATAAAGCTTTGAATTGTTCCTGACTTCCGCCGGGACCATTGTCTGAAATGGAGAGGTATTGAACTTCGCTTTCCTGCCAGGCTTTCCAGATTATTTTTCCGTTTTCTGTTTTTTCTAATGCTTTTATGGCGTTTCCGGTAAGGTTTCGGATAATGGTTTTGAGGTAGTTTTCATCTGTATTTAGGATGATGTTTTCGGGATCTTCAAATGATATTTGGATGTTTTCTATGCCCGAAAAATGGTTCTGCGTTTCATTAAATAAAATAGAAATCGGAATTTCTTTAAAATGCGGTTTAAAGTTTTCCATTTGGCCTTTGCTCCACAATAGAATATCTTCCATCGAGGATAATAAATTCTCGGCTCCGGTGATGACTTTGGTTTGCATTCTTGCAGCCATTTCTTCATCGATCAATTCGGGGTTTTCTTTTTGAAGATGTAGAAAGTGAATTAAATTCGAAACCGGACTTCGTAAATCGTGGTTTAAAATACTAAAGAACCGCGCTTTTATTTTGTTGGCTTCGTCGAGTTCCTGATTCAAAAGCTGTAATTTCTGATTGGTTTTCTTTCGGTTTTGGTTTTGTTTGAATAATAATAATCCAATGATTCCCACGAGAATTAATCCCGAAATGAGAAAGATGCGTTGTTTCTTGGCTTCGTCAATCTGAATATTTTTAAGCGTATTCTCAGTCGAAAGATTCTTGATTTCCTGCCCTTTGGTTTTGTTTTGGTAACGCGCCTCGGCATTGGCAATATTTTGCTTCGCCGATTCCTGCATCATTTCGTCATTCGACTTGCTGTAGATTTCGTTATAATAAAAAGCCTCTTTCCAGAGTCCTAATGCGGCATAACTTTGCGATAGTTTTTTATTGATATTTACAAAGGATTCTTTATCGTAGGTCAAGGCATTTTTCGAAGCTTTTTTTAAGGTTTCTATCGCCTTTTTATAGTCTCCTTTTTCATATAAAATTCTTCCCATTACGGCGTTGGCTTCCATAATGATATCCTGATCATTGGATTTTTTCCCTAATGCAAGAGCTTTTTTAGCATAATTAAACGCAGTGTTGATCTGGCCTTCATTAGCATAATATTCAGATACGCTTCTGTTGGCAAAACTTAGATTAAGAAATAAAGAGTCTTTTTTGGATGGAAAAGTATACGCTAACTTGTAATATTTTTGAATACTGTCCAGGTTTTTTAAAGGCACAAAACATTGCAGATAATAGTTGCAGGAAAATGCACTGATATAAGGAGAAGTTTTGATATAAGGCTGGGCATAATTAAGATATTCAATAGCTTTATTAAATTGTTTCATCTTAGTATAAGCCGCCGCAATCTGACTGTACGAAACGCCAATGGTTTCATCATTGGCTACCGTTTTTTTGAGCAGTTTTTTGTAGTTAATGGCTTGTAGCTGATAATCAATAAAGGTTTCGTATTGGGCATTATCGAGGTAATATTCGCCAAGACTTCCGTAAAGAACAGATTTTGTATACGTGCTTTTTGTAGTGTCCAGAACTTGTTTGATGTATTCGATTAAGGCTTTTCTTTTCGAAGTTTCATTTAGCGCATAATAGGCATAACTAAGACGCATCAAAGTCGAAGTTTCGTTTTTAAGATGTCTTGCTTCTTGCGCATATTTTAAAGCAATCTCATAATTAACGGACGCTTCTTTAGTCTGATTATTATTGAATTCGTAGGCATTTCCTTTTAAGAAATAAAATCTTGATTTGTAGGCAAGCTGATTTTTAGAAAGTTCAATTCCTTTTTGTGCGGCGATGATGAGTTTGGGATAATCTTCGGCATCCAAAACTTCATTGGTATATTTTAGCCAGATTTTTAATTTTTCCTGCTGGGTTTTATACTTGGCCAAAACAGGTTCCTGCTGCGCAAAAGCAGTAAAGCTGATGAAAAACAAAAACAGGAATCCCATTTTTTTCATGAGAACAGGTTTAGGTTTTCCTTATAACTTCTGCCAACGGGAATAGCAATGTTGTTGTTCAGAATAATTTCGGTTGAATTGATCTTTTGAATAAATTGTTTCTGAACCGCAAAACTTCGATGAATCCTGATGAAAGACTGAAAGTGATCTTCTTTCAGCAAATTACCAATACTCGATAAAACACAATGTCTTTTTTTATCGGTGATAACCAATGTATAATCTTTTAAGGCTTCGAGATATAAAATCTCATGTAGTTTGACTTTCGTTTGTTCGTGACCTTCTTTGATGTAAATGGTATCGCCGCCAATACTGGCTTCAAAAAGAGACGCTTTCAGTTTGATTTCCATAAACTCTTCGATACGGCTTACGGTTTGTGCAAAGCGATCCAGTTTCAAGGGTTTTACGATAAAATCTAATGTTTCGATCTCAAAACTTTCTACGGCATGTTCTGGATGTGCGGTTATAAAAATACAAACCGGAATTTCTAAAGCTTTTTTTCTAAACTCAATTCCGTTCAGGCCCGGCATATCAATATCCAAAAATAAGATGTCAACTTTTTCTCTTTCGATAAACGGAAGCGCGTCTTCTGCCGATTCAAAAATACCCAGAATATCCAGAACAGGAAACTTCTTGGCAAACGATAATACCGTAAGTCTGTCTATTTCGTCATCGTCGATAATAATACAAGTGTATTTTTTGGTCATTTATCTGGAATTTATGTCGTCTGTCTATTTAAAATGTTGTTCGTCTATTAGTGGTTTTTCGGCACATTTTAATCCTGCAAATTTGTCTTGTAATTCAATCATCAGATAAAAAGAAATACTCTTTTACGATCATTTGATTATTGCAAAAATAATGTTATTGAATTAAATAAGAATCATTTAGCCAAATTTAAAACCAAAATTATCATGAAATTTTCAAAAACCATTTTTACCATTTTATTAGTTGCCATTTCTACCATTTCATGCAGCAGCGATGACGGGACCGACGGAGTAAACGGAGTTGACGGACAAGCAGGTCCGGCGGGAGCAACAGGAACAGCAAATGTTATTTATAGTGCGTGGCTAACAGCGCCAACGGCAGTTGCAGAGACAATAGATGGAACATCAGGAATGTCTACATCGATTAATGCACCACAACTATCAGAAGATATTCTTGCAAAAGGAACCATATTAGTTTATGTGTCTTTTGGTTCAGGTACTTATGCATTGCCTTACACATCTACAGCCGGAGGATTTGTGAATACGATTACAGCTATTTCTACAGCAAAAAAGATCAAATTATTCAGATTTAGACATGATGCAGGAGGAACTGTAAATCTTCCAGCATCGCTTAGCTGGCGTTATATTTTAATTCCCGGAGGTGTAGCCGCAACAACAGGAAAAGCAGCAAAACCTGATTATGCTAAAATGAGTTACGAAGAAGTGTGTGCTTATTTTAATATTCAACTCTAATTTTAAAAGAATACAAGATAATTTATTGAACGAAAGAAGAACCAATAACTACATTATTATGAAAACTTTAAAAACCATTTTTACCATTTTATCCATTGCATTATTGACCATTTCCTGCAGCAGCGATGACGATAAAGAAGAAGCTGTTAAGTATAACGAAGAAAATCCTCTTGATGCTTATATGGCCGGTTCAGGATTTAGCCAGAAAGCAGTCGATGTAAAAAACTCAGGAATTTACGAATACGGTTTCAGTTTTAAACCAACAGTAACGGGTAAAATAAATGCTTTGGTGGTAAAAATTCCAGATGTAAATGCTGCATTAAGAATCACTCTATGGGATGCGGCGACCAAAACGGTTATAAAATCTGAAACGATAAATATACCAACCGCAAATGTTACGGTAGAAAAAACAATCACTCCAATTGCGCTTACAAAAGACAAAGAATACTTTTTTACCGTAAACAGCGACGACTGGATTAACAGAACAAAAACTGACGGATCTGCTGCGACGTATCCTATTACGGCAGGAAATATCATCATTACAGGATATGCCTATATTTCAAGTACGGCTGCAGAAACTATTTTTCCAACCAATGCGCGCAATACGTATTATGCAGGAGATATGACTTTTAAATTTCAGCAAACTCAATAATTTTATTTTTGGATAGTTAGAATTAGTATGTTTGGAAAAGGTCTGGCAATAGTCAGACTTTTTTTTTAGAAATTAACGTAAATTTGATAACCTTTTTTTAGATAATTAATCACTTTAAATAATTGAATATGAAAGCAATATGTTTATTGATTGTAATGTTGAGCACGACAGTTGTTTTAGCTCAGAGCAAAGATGAGGCACTTAAAAAAATTATTCAGCAACAGGAATTAGACTGGAATAAAAACGATATGAAATCCTTTTCTCAGGCCTTTAGTGAAGACGCTGTTTTAATTAATTTTTTAGGAATGTACTGGAAAGGAAAAGAGGAAATAATGACTCAGTTTTCTCATATTAACGAATGTTGTATTAAACCAACATCGATAAAATTGGAATGGATCGATGCTAAATTTTTATCTGAAAATGCGGCTTATGCACATATAAAAGAAACTTTGACAGCAAAAGAGGATTATGCTGTTCCTGGCGGAGTAGTTAAAAAAGGAACTGTAAACACTAAATTTATTACAGCAGTTTTCGAAAAACAGAATACTATCTGGAAAATTATTACTATGCAGGTAACTCAGGTAAATGCTCCGCCAAGATAATTTTGAAATAACACGTTTAAAAAGTTAGCCACAGATTGAAGGATTAAAAGATTTAAAAAAAATCTGTGAAAATCCTTTAATCTGTGGCTAAAAATTATACCGTATTAATTAGCGGAAATTCGTGAAATTCGTGGCAAACTTTTTTTATTTTTACAGATCTAACATTCCTTTAAAAATGAAAATTTTCTACAGCTTTCTTTGTGTTCTCGCATTTACTACAATTGGTTTTTCTCAATCGAAACAAAAAGAAAATCTTCTTTTAGAAAATGGTGTTTCAGAGCAATTGGCTATTTTTCGAAAAAAACAAGTTTCAGATGTTCGATATGATTTGGGATTTGAAATTCCGGGTCAGAAAACCGAAAATATCAAATCAGATTTGAAATTGTATTTGACTTTGTCTGATTTGAGTGAGCCTTTATATTTAGATTTTAAAGAGAAAACATCCAATATAAAATCAATTCAGGTAAACGAAAAAAGCATTGCTATTGTTCACGAAAAAGGACATATTGTTATTGCTCCTAAAGACTTGATTTTAGGAAAAAATACAGTTGCGATTTCATTTATAGCAGGAAATTTGTCTTTAAATAGAAACGATGATTTTCTGTATACTTTATTAGTTCCGGATCGCGCGAGCACATTATTCCCGTGTTTAGATCAGCCGGATATCAAGGCAACTTATAAATTGAGTTTAACAGTTCCTAAAGACTGGACAGTTTTGGCTGGAGCCGATGTAAAAGAGAAAGTAGAAAAAGGAGATTTTACGAGTTATGCTTTTGGAGAATCAGATAAAATGAGTACATACTTATTTTCGTTTGTGGCCGGAAAATTTAAAACGGTGACACAGCAACCAGGCAATAGAGAAATGACGATGTTGTATCGTGAAAACAATCCGGAAAAATTCAGAGTAAGTGCTGATACTATTTTTAATTTACACCAACAATCGGTAGACTTTTTAGAAAAATATACCAATTATAAATTCCCTTTTCAGAAGTTGGATTTTGCTTCGATTCCAGTTTTTCAATATGGCGGAATGGAACATGTTGGGGCGATTCAGTATAGAGAATCAACTTTATTTTTAGATAATAGTTCAACCGACAGCGAGAAATTAGATCGTGCAAAATTGATTGCACACGAAACCTCGCATATGTGGTTTGGCGATTTGGTTACCATGAAATGGTTCGACGATGTCTGGATGAAAGAAGTCTTTGCCAATTTTATGGCCGATAAAATCATGAACCCGATTTTTCCGAAAGTCAATCATAATCTACAATTTTTAACGGCGCATTATCCTAACGCTTACGCGGAAGATCGTTCGTTGGGTACACATCCGATAAAACAACATTTGGAGAACTTAAAAGATGCCGGATCACTTTACGGAGCGATTATTTATAATAAAGCCCCAATTATGATGCGCCAGCTTGAAGCTTCGATGGGAAAGGAAGCTTTCCAGAAAGGAATCGAAAAATACATTAAAAAATACGCCAACGACAATGCCGACTGGAATAATCTGGTCGAAATTCTGGATGCCGAAACACCACTTGACATGAAAAAGTGGAGCGAAGTTTGGGTGAATAAATACGGAAGGGCTATTTTTAATAATCAGATAAAATACGATGCTCAAAACCGAATTTCATCGTTTGAAATTTGGCAAGAGGCAGAAGGCAAATCTGACAATGTGTGGCCTCAGATTTTTGATATTGGTTTAGTATATCCTGATCAGGTAAAAGTACTTAGTGTCAATATAAAAGACAGGAATTTATCACTGAAAGAAGCTATTGGACTTGAAAAACCGCTTAGTATCATTTATAATTATAATGGTTTTGGTTACGGCGTTTTTCCGCTTGACGGGAATAATTTAGAATCTGTTTTGACTTTGAAAGATGAGGTAGCAAGAGCATCAACCTATATCAATATTTACGAAAATACCCTAACGGGAAATGTTGCGCCAGGTAAAGCTTTTGATTGTTTTTTAAAAGGAATTCAGCAGGAAGAAAATGAGTTGGTTCTAAAAACAATTACCAATCAAACGAGTAATGTGTTTTGGAAATTCCTAACCGAAAAACAACAAACCAAAGCGCAGAAACAATTAGAAGCTGTTTTGTACAGTCGTTTACAAGCCAATTTACCAAGCAACATCAAAAAGACTTTGTTTAATTTATTTAGTTCGATTGCGTATTCAAATTCGGCGAAAGCCAAATTATATTCGTTATGGAACAAAGAAAAAGTGATTCAAAGCTTAAAGCTAAACGAAGACGATTATACCAATATGGCAATGAATCTGGCCATATTTAAACACGCTAAAGCCGATGAAATTCTGAATAAAGCCAGAACAACAATTACAAATCCGGACAAACAAAAGCGATTTGATTTTTTGCTTCCGTCTTTATCGAAAGATGAAATGGTTCGCGATGCTTTTGTGAAATCATTAAAAGACGATGAAAACAGGGAGAAAGAATCGTGGGTTGCTGTAGGTTTGGCGAATATCAATCATCCGTTGCGTCAGAAAAGTGCTCAAAAATACATTAGATTTTCATTAGATTTGGTTGAGGAAATTCAGCGCACGGGAGATATTTTCTTTCCAAAGGACTGGCTGAATAATACAATTGGGAAATATTCATCGAAATATGCTTTTGACGAAGTGCAGCGATTCTTAAAAGAAAACCCTAATTTTAGTCCGATATTAAAACGAAAACTGTTACAGGCGACAGATGGTTTATACCGCGCACAAAATATTAAAAAAGAAACCGAATGAAAATCGAATCGGAAATAGAGAAAGTATCCAGTTTTCAGCATCTCGAGATGCTGGCAAATCAGGTTGTAGAAGGTTTTATATCCGGAATGCACAAGAGTCCGTTTCATGGGTTTTCGGCAGAATTTGCAGAGCATAAAGTGTATAATGCAGGAGAAAGCACCAAACATATCGATTGGAAATTGTTTGCCAAAACGGACCGTTTGTATACCAAACGTTTTGAGGAAGAAACCAATTTGCGATGTCATCTTATTGTCGACAATTCGTCGTCGATGCATTATCCGGAACTCAAATCAGGTCAGCCTTTTTATGAAAAGAAGATTGGTTTTGCGGTTTTGGCTTCGGCAGTTTTAATGAATATCTTAAAGAAACAGCGCGATGCCGTAGGTTTAAGTGTTTTTTCGGACAGTTACGAATATTATGCTCCCGAAAAAGGAAGTGATCGCCATCATAGAATGTTGCTCAATAAACTGGAACAATTATTAGAGCAGCCTAAAGTCAAGAAAACGACCGACACGATTACGTATCTGCATCAAATTGCAGAGAAAATGCACCGTCGTTCGATGATTATTATATTTACGGATATGTTTCAGTCAGAAGATGATGAAAAGCTGTTTAACGCTTTGCAGCATCTTAAACACAACAAGCATAAAGTAGTTTTGTTTCATGTCGTGGATGATAAAACCGAGCTTAAATTTGACTTTGATAATACACCAAGAAAGTTTATTGACTTAGAATCAGGCGAAGAAGTATCTATTTTTGCCGACAATGTAAAAGCAGAATATGAAAAAAGAGCAGAGGAGTACTTTAAAAAACTCTCTTTGACTTGTGCAAAGAACCAAATTAAGTACGTTCCGGTGAATGTTGGCGATAATTTTGAAAAAATATTGACTACATATTTAGTTGAAAAACAAAACTTTGGCTAATAATTTGAAAATATATTTAATTTTTTTTAGCAAAACGCTTGCAGAAATGAAATTCTGTACTATCTTTGCAACCGCAATAACGCAGAGGTTTGGTAGTTCAGTTGGTTAGAATACATGCCTGTCACGCATGGGGTCGCGGGTTCGAGTCCCGTCCAGACCGCAATATTGGGAAAAGCCTTTCTTAACGGAAAGGCTTTTTTGCCCAAATACGGTATCTAAGATTAGTTGTGTTGTTTTGCTACGACTTTGTAACTCGTAGCTGGTTTAGTAGTTAGACCAATGAAAAGCTTTCCACTTTTGTGGATGGCTTTTTTGATTTAGGACACTTTTGATTTAACCGCAAAGAACACAATCCCGATAGCTATCGGGATACGCAAAGTCCGCAAAGTTTTTTTAAGCTTTTCGGACTTTTTGTTTTTATTTTATATTAGCTTGAGAATATTTGGGATCAGGTGCAAAAGTTGGGGATTATGCAAAAAGATTTACCGCAAAGAACGGATCAGGCGCAAAAGTTGGGGATTATGCAAAAAGATTAGATAATCTGAACAGGAAGAAATCTATTTTTCTCACTCCTCTAAATTGACTCCGAAATGCTTTTATTTTTGCATTGAAAGATTCAGCCGAGGCATTTGTGCTTCTGTTATCAAAATAGTTTAAGATCGATTGGTAGTTAAAAGTTATGCTATTGAGCAGGATATTAAAGTTTTTAAAGCCTGATTCCTCTACATTTCTGTACCAATGTGCCAACTTTGTCATAGCAATATGCTTATCATTGTTGTTATTGTAAATTCCTCTGAGTTGTTGGCATAAATTGTAAGCTTTCTTTAGATCGGGATATAACTCAAATAAGAGCCCCGCTCTTTCGTTTTGACTTTGGGTCCATTTTTCTCGGGATTTATAAAGAACATGTCTGCTTCTGGCTAAAAGCTGCTTTACAGAATCGCCATTTGGAAGTAGCTCCGCGGTATATGTCCTATTTTCGCTCTTTGCCTGCAATATCAATTGATTCTCAAAATCCATGGCTTCCCATCGATGCTTGATTCTGATCTCTTGCAAAGCTTCCAGGGCTAGTTTTTGAACATGGAACCTATCGGTGACCTGTATGGCTTTAGGAAAACATCTCCTGGAGATTAATTTCATAGAATTGGCCATATCAAGTGTTATTTCTCTGACCAGTTTTCTTTTTTTATAATCGATCTTACTGATATGCTCAATAACCTGTTCTGCCTTTGTTCCGGCAACAATAGCCACTAATGATCCTTTTTTTCCTTTGAATTTCTTATTAGTCACAATAGTGTAAAGTTCTCCCTGAGATAAAGCGACTTCGTCAATTGATAAATGTGTCCCCATATTGTCAGGGTAAACAATCCATTGGTGGGCATGATCTCTTGGAGCCCATGCGGTAAAGGAACTCAGGTGTTTTTTGTACTGTCTTTGAAGTTTCTTTCCGTTGACCCCAAAGAAACCTCCAATGGTATGGCAATCGGTAGCGCTGTTATCTATTAATTTCTTTTAAAAAAGCCGCGAACTCTTGGGTCATGCGGGTTCCTTTGGCTACTAACTGCCAGTCTCTTTTGATGATTTCCCTTGTGGTTTTATTGGTCCAGCGACGTCTTTTGATGTGCAGATATACATACTTGCCCCGTAGGGGAAAATCCTGAATGGTAATCTCATCCTGAAAACCTTTTGAAACTAATTCCAGGGTATTAAACTCTGCAGGAGGCTGAATTTTCTCCTCAAAATACAGATGTAATGTTTCTTCAGAATTAGTAGTGGAAACCACATCAAAGTGGTCCACTAAAAAATCGGGAAGCATAAATTTTAAAAGTTCAATAGGGGTCATCTTTTATTCTTAAAGTGCAAATTTCTTATTTTATTTTGACATTCCCTCCCCAAGGTTTGTTCTTGATCCATTATAAGTTTTGTATTAATTGGAATTTCTAATTTTTTTAAATGAACTTATATAACTTATATGGTGAAAAATTATTTTAGTGCGCTCAAATCACTTTCTGTTTCTAGTTCTTTCGGGTTTTCGTTTTGCAAAAATAAACGAGCCGATAGATTTCCTTTCAAAGTAATTTTATCACCTTTTACTTCAATCCAGCTTCCTTCTCTTAAACCTAAAACCGGAATAGTATTAAAAGCATGAAACTCTTTGATTCTTGTTTCGCGCGTCTCTCCCATATGTTTAGATTGAGTGTCAGGATCTAAATAATGAGGATTTAAGTTGAAAGGAATTAATCCCAATGTCTGAAAACTTGGCGGGTAAATAATAGGCATATCATTAGTTGTTTGCATCGATAAACCGCAAATGTTCGATCCGGCACTTGTTCCTAAATATAGCGTTCCGTTTTTTACGGTTTCTGCAAGAATCTGCATAACATTATGTTTGTATAATTGGGTAACCAATAAAAAAGTATTTCCTCCGCCGGTAAATATTCCTTCGGCATTTTTTATTGCGTCACCGGCATTTTCAAATTCGTGAATTCCCTTAACCGAAATATTTATTGATGCAAAAGCTGCTGAAACTTTGCTGGTATATTCGTCATGCGAAATACCTCCGGGACGGGCATAGGGTATAAATAAAATACTTTTGCAATCTTTAAAATGCGATTGTAAAGTAGGGAGTAGGTACTCTAAATAGCTGCCTTCGTGAAGTGTAGAAGTGCTGGCAATAATAATGCTTTTCATAAAATTTAAACTCAGATTGTTTAGGTTAAAGATATTAAAAAGTCTCTTTTTACTGGTGATAAACAAAGTTTAATTAACATATTTTTACCATGTCCTTAATACTAAATTTGCAATACATTAAGATATTTTTACAGCTTTAAGAAAATCTCTAATTTTTTGTCATTTTGATTCATAAGGCTATATGTGTTTTGATATTTGTTGCAGGGCAGACCGGTTGGTCTCAGGCTGACGACAGAACGATGTTGAATGGTCGTATAACAGCAAGCAGTACCGATTTAGAAGGTGTTTATGTTGTTAATGCGCAAACGGAGGTGATGACCACAACCAATGAGTTGGGAGCTTTTTCGATTGCTGCAAAACCAGGAGATGAAATTGTTTTTTCGTCTATACAATTCAAAGAAAACAGGGTTTTACTGAAAGCAGAAAATTTTTGCGATGTCAATTTCTCTGTTAGGCTGAATGTAATAATGCATCAATTGCAAGAAGTTGTCGTTAAGAATTATAATGGTATAAATGCTGTTGCTTTGGGGATTATTCCCAGTGGTCAAAAATCATATACAGAGGCCGAAAGGAAATTGCATACTGCGACGGGACTAAATGCTACTGCAAACGCAGGAGGTATGGCTGGAGGTTCGGTTTCTGCAGATCCTTTATTAAACTTTTTCTCAGGCCGTACCGCAATGCTTAAAAAAGAAGTAGCAGTTGAGAAAAAAGAATTTTTCCTGAAGCTTTTAGAGCGTATGTTTACGCTGGAACATTTTATTGACCGATTGAAAATTCCGGCAGAATATGTAAAAGGCTTTGAATATTATGCAGTCGAAAATGATAAATTCACAGTAATTTTGAATTCTAAAAACAGAACGTCAACGGAGTTTTTGTTGGGAGAATTAGCTGTAAAATATAAAGAAATAATTGAACGTGAGAATAAATAGCATTTTACAAATAACACTTTTATTATTGATCGTTCAGGTTGGTTTTGGACAAAACAACGCTTCAAAAGAAATTACCGGACAAATATTTGAACAATCGTCGAATGTCGAGGGAGTCAATATTATCAATAATACAACACAGGTTACCGCCGTTTCAGATGCAGGCGGTGTGTTTTCTATTGTGGTAAAAGAAGGTGATGTTTTGGTTTTTTCTGCTGTAAATCTGGATCCGTTCAAACGCCGAATTACAATTGAAGATTTAAATTCAGGTTCTATTGTAGTTAAAATGAAAGCGAAAGAGATAGAACTGAAAGAAGTAATTGTAAACGAAAACGCAAATGTTACGGCCGAGAATTTAGGTATAATTCCGTATGGTCAAAAAAAATATACTGCAGCCGAAAGAAAAGTTTATACCGCTACTTCAACTCCTGGAGATATGTTACTTAACGCAATTTCAGGCCGAACTGCAATGCTCAAAAAAGAAGTGAATATCGAGAAAAAAGAGATTCTTTTCAGGAAAATAGAATACCTTTTTGATGAGAATTATTATACGGAAAGATTGAGAATTCCGGTGGCAGATATCAAAGGATTTCAATTATATTGTGTAGATGATGCTGAATTTGCCGTATCTTTGGATACAAAGAACAAAACGATGAGTATGTTTTTAATAACAGATTTAGCAAGGAAATATCTAACAATTCTCGAAAATGAAAAATAAACTAGGAATACTCGTTGTGTGCTTATTTTGCCAGATTGCACTGGGACAAAATAATTCAAGGAAGCCACTACATGGACAAGTTGTGAATGATTCTATAACTCTTGAAAGTGGTTATGTAATGAATTTAAATGCCAATATCAGAACCTTTATTAGTTCAAATGGTTTATTTGATATTATGGCAAAGCCAAAAGACACTTTGTTGATTACAAGTATGGCTTTTCAGTCTAAAAAAATTGTTTTAACCGAAAAAAATTGTGCCGACAGACTTTTTCTGGTGCAGATGGATCTGGTAAGTAATCAGTTAAAAGAGGTTGTGGTTCACAAAGATTTAAAAGTAAAAGCATTTGATAAAAATAGTCAGGCTATAGTAGATACTAAATTTGTTGATGATGAAAAATCATCTCCTAAAAATAGATTTATCTATGATGGTACAATTGAAAACGGAGTTGATTTTGTGCGAATATTTAAAGACGCAAAAAAATTAATGAGAAAGAAAGATGTTGATGTAGTGCCGGAAGAAGAAGCAAGCGATTTTGCTTTTACGATGTATGCAAAAGCTAATTTTACACCTGATTTTTACACAGATACATTAAAATTGAAGAAAGAAGAAGTAGATATCTTTTTGTTGTTTTGTGCTGTAGATCCGGAATCTAAAAAACATTTAAAACAAGAAGAAAAGTTTGAATTAATGGATTTTCTGATTACTAAAAGTCAGGAATTCAAAAAAGTGAATGTTGCCGGGAAATGAAAAAAAGATTAACTTATTCTTTATTGGTAATACTGTTTTTATCGCTTACCGCGTTTTCATTCCATAAATTTTATATGGGAGTTTTTCAGGTCAATTATGCGGCCGAAAAGAAAATGATTCAAATTACTTCCCGAATTTTTATCGATGATCTGAATAATGGGATGGAAAAAAAATACCATCAAAAAACATTCGTTGGTACTGATAAGGAAACCCAGGCCGATATTGATTTACTAAAAAAATATCTTTCTGAAAATTTTACTATAAAAATAAACGGTCAGTCAAAACCAATTACTTTTTTATCTAAAGAAGTAGAGGCAAACGATGTTTTGGTTTGTTATTCCAGAATAAAAGACATTAATACATTCAAAACAATCGAAATTTCTAACACTATTTTAGTCGATTGGAATGCCGAACAGCAAAATATTACACATATTTCAGCATTTGGTACTAAAAAGAGTGTTCTTTTTACAGAATCGTCAAGGAAAGAATTGTTAAAGTACTAAATGATACTTAAAATTATTATTTTAATTGTTATTTTCACACCCTGATAAAATTACCATTAAAAATTTATGAAAAAACTTTCATTATTATTGATTTTTCCTGCAATCTTAATCGCTCAGGAAAAAACAGTTACTCCCAAACAACAAGGAAAGTACGATACGAACAAATTTAGCCAGATGTATGATTTGTTGGCAACACCTAATATGTTCCGTACAGCTTCCGGTGCGCCGGGGCCAGCTTATTATCAGCAACAGGCAGATTATAAAATTGATATTGAATTAGACGATAAAAATTCAAAAATAAACGGTTCTGAAGTTATTACCTATTCAAACAATTCACCGGATAGTTTAGAGTATTTATGGATTCAGTTGGATCAGAATCAGGCAAAAGCAAAAACTCAGACCTCTTTGGCTGAAAGCGAAAAAATTAATCAGGTTTTTCCACTTGAAGGTTTTTCGAGCAAATATTTAAAGAAAGATCTTGAACGCGGTTTTAATATCGAATCTGTAAAAGATTCAAAAGGAAGCCCAATGTCGTACACCATCAACGAAACCATGATGCGTATTAATCTTGTAACACCTTTAAAGCCTGGTGAGAAAATTTCGATGGCTATAAAATGGTGGTATAATGTAAATAATTACAGAAAAGAAGGCGGACGCTCAGGCTATGAATTCTTCGAGAAAGACGGAAACAAATTATACGTAATTGCTCAGTTTTATCCAAGAATGGCCGTTTATAATGATGTAGAAGGATGGCAGAATATGCAGTTCTGGGGAAGCGGAGAATTTGCTTTACCTTTTGGAAATTTTGATGTAAACATTACAGTTCCTGCAGATCACGTAATAGATGCTACAGGAGAATTAACCAACAGAAGCGAAGTTTTTACACCAGAACAGGTAAAACGTTACGAACAAGCTCAAAAATCATTTGATAAACCTGTTGTAATTGTAACACAGGCAGAGGCTGAAGCAGCAGAAAAAGGTTTCTCTGAAAAGAAAAAAACATGGAAATTTAGTGCAAAAAATGTACGTGATTTCGGTATTGCATCTTCAAGAAAATTCATTTACGATGCAATGGCGGTAAAGATTGGTAACAAAGTGGTTATGGCCGAATCTCTTTATCCAAAAGAAGCAAATCCGCTTTGGGGAGAAACTTCAACAATGGTTGTGGCACATACTTTAAAAAGTTATTCATCACACACATTCGATTATCCTTATCCAAAAGCAGTATCAGTTTCTGCAGAAGATCAAGGTATGGAATACCCAATGATTTGTTGGAATTTCGGTCGTCCTGACGAAAACGGAGTGACCAGTAAAGAAGTTAAAAACGGAATGATTGGTGTGGTAATTCATGAAGTAGGACATACTTTTTTCCCGATGATTGTAAACTCTGATGAGCGTCAATGGAGCTGGATGGATGAAGGTTTGAATTCATTTTTAGAATATTTGGCAGAGCAGGAATTAGATCCTAATTTCCCGTCAAGACGTGGTCCTGCAAAAAACATTGTGCCCTATATGAGTGGTGATCAAAAGTTTTTAGAACCTATTATGTCTAACTCTGAAACGATTCATCAATTTGGAAATAATGCTTACGGAAAACCAGCTACGGGACTTAATATTTTAAGAGAAGTAGTAATGGGAAGAGAACTGTTTGATTATGCTTTTAAAACATACGCAAACAGATGGAAGTTCAAACACCCAACCCCAGAAGATTTCTTTAGAACTATGGAAGATGCTTCTGCCGTAGACTTAGACTGGTTTTTTAGAGGATGGTTTTACTCCACAGATTTCGTAGATATCGGCATCAAAGATGTAAAACAATATTATGTTTCTGAAACTCCAACAGCCGATCTTAAAGATGTAAAAGTTAGAAAAGGACGCTTTGGTTTCGAAAAAGGGCCATTTGTTTACTTAGTGGCAGGAGATAATGCAGAGGTAAATAATTCGAGCAAAAAAGCCTTAAAAGTAGAAGATGTAAAATCATTGGCTGATTACGTAAGCCAAACCTTTACAGCTCAGGAAAAAGCAGAACTTAAATCGCCTAAATATTTCTATGAAGTAGAATTCAACAAACCAGGCGGAATGATTATGCCAATTTTGGTTGAGATTACTTACGAAGACGGAACAAAAGATAATTACCAGTATCCGGCTCAAATCTGGAGAAAAAGTAATGATACCGCAAAGAAAGTTTATGCCACTTCAAAAGCGATAAAAAGCATTCAGATAGATCCAAAATTAATGACAGCTGATATTGATGTGACCAATAATTCCTGGCCAAAAGTAGAAGTAAAGTCTAAATTTGACTAATAATAAGACTAAAGACTCTGAAAAGGGTCTTTTTTTTTAAGTAAATTTTAAAACTCACAGCTACAAAATTTAATATCTTTGTGGCACACTAAAATAAAAGATATGTTTGGTATAGGAGGAGGAGAACTAGTTTTTATACTGTTTATAGTACTAATGCTTTTTGGTTCAGACAAAGTGCCGGAAATTGCCCGTACAATGGGTAAAGCAATGGCACAGCTAAAAAATGCAACCAATGATATAAAAAGTGAAATTCAGAAAGGAGCTGAGGCCAACGGTCTTGACCAGAACTCTTTAAACAGTATCACAGGTAATATCAATGCTCAAATTAACGATGCCAAAACAAATCTATTAGGAGACAGTACAAGTTTAACTTCAAACATGTTAGGTGATACGGCCACAGAAATAGATAAAGTAAAAGAAGATATCGATTCTATCTCAGGACCTGTAAAACGCCAATTATAATGCTCGAAAGAATAAAAGAATTAGATATCAATTTATTGGTATATCTTAACGGTTTAGGATCTGAAACATTCGATAAATTTTGGCTGATTATTACCAATCAGTTAAATTGGACACCACTTTTTTTATTAATGTTTTATTTCATCTATAAAAAAATAGGAGGAAAACAAACCTTGTATTTGCTTCTTTTTATAGCAATTTTGATCACTTTTACAGATCAGACAACTAATTTGTTCAAACATACTTTCCAGCGTTTGCGTCCTTGTAATAATCCTGACATCAATTCGATTATACGCATTGTTCAGGTGCGTAAATCCTATAGCTTTTTCTCAGGACATGCCGCCAATACAATGGCAGTAGCTACGTTTTTATTTTTGGTTCTAAAACGTCATTTCAAATATTTGGGATTCTTGTTTTTATGGCCCTTAATTTTCGCCTATAGCCGAATTTATTTAGGATTGCACTATCCTGGAGATATCGTGACAGGTTATTTCTTCGGGGCACTTTTTGGGTTCTTGATTTATTTAGTATATCGAAAACTAAAACCACAATATTTTCCGGGATAATTTTGTTAAAGATTCTAAGTTTCTGAGATGCTAAGGTTCTAAGTCTTTCAATTTAAAGAAAACTCAGCATCTTAGCATCTCAGAAACTTAGAACTTTTTTCTAAAGCACTCTACTAACCGTCAATCCATCGCGAATGGGCAATAAAACCGTCTCTACTCTTGGATCGGTTTTCAAAAGCAAGTTATATTCTAAAAGCACTTTTGTACTAACATCATTAGGGTGAACAGGTTCCAGGATTTTCCCGCTCCATAAAACATTATCAGATAAAATGATTCCGCCCTTATTCATTTTCGGAACAATCATTTCCCAGTAATTCAGGTAATTTTCTTTATCGGCATCAATAAAAACCAAATCAAACTTTACATCAAGATCCGGAATGATATTTACCGCTTCACCTAAATGCTGAAAAATTTGTTTTCCCCAAGGCGATGCATCAAAATATTTACGCTGAAAATCGACCAGTTCTTCTTTAATATCAATAGTATGCAATTGTCCGTTTTCCTGCATTCCTTCGCACAAACACAAAGCAGCATAACCGGTATAAGTACCAATTTCAAGAATATTTACCGGACGAATCAATTTAGATAACATACTTAATACACGACCCTGAAAATGTCCGCTTAACATTCTTGGTAAAAGTATTTTCTGGTACGTTTCTTTATTAAGTTTTGCTAGTAATTCTGGTTCGTTTTCAGAATGTTGTTCGATATAATCTTCTAGTTCTTGTGATATAAAATGCATGTTGTAGTCTTGTATATTTAAAGAGCAAAAATACAAAAAATATTGCTTCACTTTTTTGCATAAAAAAACCATCCGCATTGGCGGATGGTCCTAATTTTTAAATTCAAACGAAACTATTTTTTCAAAGCTTCATTTACATCTTTAGCAGTTTTTACTGTTCCGTCTTTGGCTGCTTTTGCAGCTGCTTCGGTTTTTGCAGCTGCTTTCTGAGAAGCCTCTTTTACATCTGCGGCTGTTTTTTTAGCAGCATTTTCTACATCATTAGCTGTTTTTTTGGTAGCATCTTTTACATCCTGAACGGCATTTTGAGAAGCCTCTTTAGCACTTGCAGCAGCATTTTCTGCTTTAATAACCGCACTGTCTTTTACTTCTTGAATATCTGTCGTTAAAGTATCAACTTTGTTTCCAAGAGTCAATTCGTCTTCTGCTGGTTTTTCCTTCTTTTCGCAAGATTGAACAGCGAATGCTAATAAAGCGACAACAGCTAAGCTTAAAATTTGTTTTTTCATAATGAATAATTTTTTTTAGGTTGATAAAATTTAAAGGTTATAAAGCTGAAAAATAAAGATACACATTTAAAATGACTGAGCTCTTCGTAAGATTATTTTCCTTTTGACGCTAAGACAATTCTCGTGCCAAATATTAAGATCTAAAAAAATACCACGAAATTTTTTTAAATAAAAAAAGGTATCTCGCCACAAGATACCTTTTAAAAAAACAAATTAGACATGAAAACAATTTAAAGAGAAATTATAGATTAGATTTTTAGTTTTTATATAAACTAAAGTTAACTACGATTTCATCTCTAACTTTTATTAATCCCGCCATTTTCACGGGAGGTTCTAACTCAATATCAGAAAAGTTTAAGTTAAGTGACCCTTCAACTTTCTTGTCAGAGCTGTATAATATAAAATCTTTGTATTTAAGTGTTTTGTTTGTGATCAAAAAAGTAAGGTGACATTTGTAATTTTTACCAAACTGTTTTACATCAGTGATCGTTACAGTACTGTTAGGAAACGTTTTTACTTTTACGGTTCCCTGTAAATCTTTAGTCATGATTTTGTTGCCACAATCAAAATCCGACATTTTGATTTCAGTATTGAAATTATTTTTTTTGTTAGAATTCAAAAAGAGAGTATCTTTTTTTGAAAACGTATTAGAACAATTGTATTTGCCCACAGTAGATGTTCCGGTGATTTCTATTTTAATTTTATTTATTACCAGCGTTGTATCTTCTGCTAAAAAAGTGGGTTTAGCACTTCCGAAGAAAAATAAAAGAACTAAACCCATAATTAAGATTGAAAATCTTGTTTTCATTTTTTTTTAGAATGAAATTGTAGCTTCAAACATTAGTCCTTCAAATTTTCCTCCGTAGAAATCATTTGGCATTGATACGCCACCTACGTTTCCAAATTGTTGGTAATTTTTGTAATTCTGTTGCACGTATGAAAGTTTTGCCAGAATGTTTTTAGTCATAAACCAACCTGCAGCAGCTTCAAATCTATTGACCTGAACCGCTTCAGCATCAGAGTTTCTTAGTTTACCGTCTACTAAGTTGTATCTTGCACCCACATATAAATTTTCGTGGCTTCCAAAACGATATACTAAATCTCCAACATATTGATTGACTTTACGAGTATCGTCTGTTCCTTTGTAATCACCTCCAGAAGCAAATTCTAAAGTTCCAAAGAATTCAAATCCTTTATATTTTACAAACGGGTTAATCATGTATGATGTAGCCCAGTTTCCAAACCCAGGATTAAATCTACCAGTATCTTTATTAGTTTCAGAATCTAAAATATTTGAACTTGGGTAACCAATTGTTCCTGAATGTGTCATAACACTATAAAAACGGCTTCCTGCTCTGTCTGAAGAATATAAGTTTCCACTAGAATTTGCTGTATGATAGTAAGATCCGGTAAGTCTAATTCTTAAATCGCTATCAATTTGTTTGTCCCAACCTAGTTTAGCCAAAATCGTAGGGCTAATAGTTGTATTTTGATCTGGAGTAGCAGCAGTAGTAGGTCCTGGAATAACTTCTTGTACGTTTTGATTTAATTTAGAGTTTGTTGCTCCAATCATACTTACAAAACCGTTTCTGTTATAGTATATTTCGGCTCCCATTTCAGTAGTAAAAGCGTCCATGATATTGTTTCCAATAAAAGGGTTTGTTATAGTATAAGCATTGTTACTTCTTCTAAAATGTGCATCACCGTAGTTGTTTTCCATTTGACCAATTTTGATGGTCGTGTATTTCATAACATCTTCTAGTAAACCTTTTTTAATGAAGTCTAATTTGTCGATTTGCAGGTATCCACCTTGTACCCAGGTTTCGTGATGGTGTCTAGAGGCAAGATATATATCTAAGTTTACACGTACACCGTCTGCTAATTGTGCTCCAATCGTCATGTTAGCATTAGGTAAATTAAAATCGTTTGTTAGATTGTTTAATCTGTATCCTGCATTTGGTGTTCCTGTATAATCTCCGTGATCGTTGAACGAGTTTATGGCTTGAAATTGTAATGCAAATGCACCACCTAAGTCTACACTGATACCTTTGTAAGCAGTGGTATCTTTTCTAACGTCGAACACATTGATCGCTCTTTGGTCACGAGGAACCTGGTTCTGCATATTTCCAAAGCTAAGTTTTTGTGCGTTAGCAGTAAACGTGCTCGCTAAAACTATAAATAATAGATAGATTTTTTTCATGGCGTTTATAAATTAAAGGTTAAATTAAATTTTAGTGTTAAATCTTGTCCGGTTTTAATAGTGCCTAACATTGCTGTTGGAGATTTCATTCCAAACTCACTAAAAGTGATTTTGTTTGTTCCCTGCATATTTAGACCGTTTTGCGTAACAGTTGTTTTTACAGTTGTTTTAAGCAACTTGCTAACTCCTGCAATGGTATAAGTTCCTGTTAGTTCCCAAGTAGTTTCGTTTACTTTTTCTGCAGATTTCAAAACATATTTAATGTTTTTGTTTTTATCCGTTTTCAAAGTTTCATAAGCTACTTTGTCCATACTTTTTTTCTCGCTTTTTACACTTTCTGCTGCAAGAGTTATCGATAAAGATTCTATCTCCGTTAGCTTTGAATTTGCAATCGTTAGATTCGCAGTTCCTGTTCCTGATGCTGATTTCATTTCCCAGTCATGTAAGGTTGATGTTCCGGCAACTGAAAATGTCGATTTACTGTCTAATGTGTAACTTTTTTGAGCAGTTGCAAGTGTGGTTATTCCTAAAAAGGAAATCACCAATGCTAAAAATTTTATTCTTGTTGTTTTCATAATGTTTGTTATTTGAAATATTATATTTCGGGGGTTAATTTTATTTTTTAGTACTAATGGTGTGTTAACTTGTATCAAATGTAGGGGCATATTTAAGTTAATATTATGATAAAAGTCATTGTTAAAATTTTATTAAAATCGTATTTAATAACTACAACGTTTTCTTTTTATTAACACATTCTCAAAATGAAGGGCGTATTTTATTAAATTGATATTTTGTAAGTTTTTAGCTGTGTTTGAAACTGAGCAGTTGTTTGTTTTTAGAAAAAAGTTTTGTATGAGGTTTTCTAAATTGTATTAGCTTAGAATAATATTGAAGATTACCGTTAAGTCTTTTCCTGTCTTAACAACCCCAAGAGCGGCCTTTGGAGGTGTCATTTCAAAATCGCCAAAAGTAATTTGATTAGAACCCTGCAAAATAAAGTTTCCGTTATCAGTCGTTACTTTTACCTGAGTTTTGTATTCTTTGCTTACACCAGCTATGGTATAAATGCCGGTGAGATCCCAGGTTGTTTCGTTTATTTTCTCAGCAGATTTTAAAACGTATTCGATAGTTTGGTTTGTTTCTGTGTTTAAGGCTTCGTAGGCCACCTTATCCATACTTGTTTTGCTGCTTTTTAGGCTTTCGGCCATTAAGGTAATAGTAAGACTATTTAAGCCGGCGAGTTTAGAATCCTTAACTGTTAGATTAGCAGTACCGGTTCCTTCTGTAGATTTCATTACCCAGTCGTGCACGGTAGAAGTTCCGGCAACTTCAAAAGTAGATTTATTTACCGTGTAGTTTTTTTGGGCGTTGGTTTGTAATGACAATGTGGTAAATAACATTGTCAGTAAAATTGATTTTAGTGATGTAATTGTTTTCATTTTGATGATGCATTGGGTTATCATTCAAGTATGGAATTTTAATTTGTTAGTCTTGTTACAGACTAATAAGTGGTATTATTTCTTGGATCAAAAGTATTGTGCATACACAGAAGAGGACATGATAATAATCATTGTTAAAATTTTATTAAAAACCTATTTATAGCTAAAACGTTTTCATTTTGTTTTTTAAGAAATAAAAACTTACAAGAAGGGTATGGTTTTTGAAAAATTAAAATGATATTTTTTTATGATTGAATCATTTTTTAAGATTGTGGGGTACTTTATACCATTAGAAATGAACAAATACTTAAATTTGCACCATGCAAATTGAGAAAAAAGACATACGAGCCTTATCAAAAGATCAGTTACGCGATTTTTTTGTCGCTAATAATGACAAAGCTTTTCGCGGAAATCAGGTCTATGAATGGTTATGGAGCAAAGGAGCACATAGTTTTGAGGATATGACAAACGTTGCCAAAACAACTCGTTCTATGCTCGAAGATAATTTTGTTATCAATCATATTAAGGTTGATACCATGCAGCGCAGCAGCGACGGAACCGTAAAAAACGCAGTTCGTTTACATGACGGTCTTGTGGTTGAATCTGTTTTGATTCCGACTGATACAAGAACAACAGCTTGCGTTTCAAGTCAGGTAGGTTGTAGTTTAGATTGTAATTTTTGTGCTACCGCACGTTTAAAAAGAATGCGAAATCTGGAAGCCGGAGAAATCTACGATCAGGTGATTGCAATTGATAAAGAAAGCCGTTTGTATCACAATCATCCGCTTTCGAACATCGTTTTTATGGGAATGGGAGAACCTTTAATGAATTATAACAATGTCATTAAAGCGATCGATATGATTACTTCGCCGGAAGGTTTAGGAATGTCGCCAAAACGTATTATGGTTTCGACATCAGGAATTCCGAAAATGATCAAGAAAATGGCCGATGATGATGTAAAATTCAAATTGGCGGTTTCATTGCATTCTGCGATTGATGAAATTCGTGCACGAATCATGCCTTTTAGTAAAAACTTTCCGCTGGCAGATTTAAGAGAAGCATTAGAATATTGGTACAGAAAAACCAAAAATAAGATTTCATACGAGTATGTGGTCTGGAAAGGAATCAACGATGATAAAGCTTCAATTGATGCTTTGGTAAAGTTTTGTAAATACGTTCCCTGCAAAGTAAATCTAATAGAATATAATCCTATTGATGATGGAGAATTCCAACAAGCATCCGAAGAATCTATTTTAGCTTATATAAAAGCTTTAGAGAATATAGGAGTAGTTTGTAAAGTACGTCGCAGCCGCGGAAAAGATATCGATGCCGCCTGTGGACAATTAGCCAATAAAGAAGCAGAAATGTAATTCCATCAGGAATCATTCAGCGTTAAACATTTTCCATAGGAAAATTTCATAAGTAAAGCATTAAAAACGAGATTGATTCTTGTTCTTAATGCTTTTTTTTGGGCAAAAAGGATGCTGATTTTTTGGGACAATCTTTTTTGAAAATATATTGGTATTCAATTTTCTTTTAATTTGATGGATTCAAATTGGCAGGTAAATTGACAATGTTTTGGGTGCGTTTTCTTAATTATTCTATAAATTATTGATATACTAACCTAAAATACACAACGTTTTTTTATTTAAAATAGTATATTTGGGATCGAAATGAATATTACTTCTCAAATAAAACAGCCCATCTTTAACGAGATGGAACTTTTTGAAAAAAAGTTCCATGAATCGATGACTTCAAAGGTGGCTTTACTGAACCGTATTACCTATTATATAGTAAACCGAAAAGGAAAACAAATGCGTCCGATGTTTGTTTTTTTGACCGCAAAAATGGTTTCAGAAGGTACCGTAAACGAAAGAACCTATCGTGGTGCTTCGGTAATCGAACTTATTCATACCGCAACTTTAGTACACGATGATGTGGTAGATGACAGTAATCGCCGTCGTGGATTTTTCTCGATCAACGCCCTTTGGAAAAATAAAATTGCCGTTTTGGTAGGAGATTATTTATTGTCTAAAGGTTTGCTGCTTTCTATCGATAATGGTGATTTTGATTTACTAAGAATCATTTCGGTTGCTGTTCGTGAAATGAGCGAAGGAGAATTACTGCAAATCGAAAAAGCCAGAAGACTCGATATTACCGAAGATGTTTACTACGAAATCATCCGAAAAAAGACCGCAACACTTATTGCAGCTTGTTGTGCTCTTGGTGCAAAATCTGTAATTGAGGATGATGCAAAGGTTGAAAACATGAGAAAGTTTGGCGAACTTATCGGAATGGCTTTTCAAATCAAAGATGACTTGTTCGATTATAGCGAAGAAGCTATTGGTAAACCAACCGGAATAGATATTAAAGAGCAAAAAATGACTTTGCCTTTAATTCATGTTTTAAATACCTGTACTCCGCAGGAAAAAAAATGGCTGATAAACTCCATCAAAAACCATAATAAGGACAAAAAGCGCGTAAAAGAAGTGATTGCTTTTGTAAAGAATAATAATGGTTTGGCTTACGCCGAAAATAAAATGGTGCAATTTCAACAGGAAGCACTTTCATTATTAGAAAATTTCCCGGATTCTGAGTTCAAAGATGCCCTTACTTTAATGGTAAACTACGTAATCGAGAGAAAAAAATAATTTCATACTCTATTCCTAATATTTTTATTGTTAAATTGTACTTTAATTTAATAATAAAATATGACTATTCTACTTATAATACTTGCCATAATTGTAGTTCTGGGTATTTACCTTGTAGTGCTTTACAATAGTTTTGTGTCTAAACGCAATATGCTTCAGGAAGCATTAAGCGGCATCGATGTTATTCTAAAAAAACGATTTGATTTAATTCCGAATCTGGTTGAAACCGTTAAAGGATATTTAACCCACGAAAAAGAAACACTTGCCAATATTGTAAGTCTGCGTAATCAAGCCTTAAATGCGGGTAGTGCAGATGAAAAATTGCAATTCGACAAGAAACTGGGCAATGCCGTGGGAACTATTTTTGCCCTTGCAGAAAATTATCCTGATTTAAAAGCCAATACCAACTTTTTGAGTTTACAGGAAGAATTAAGCGAAATCGAAACCGAAGTAGAACGATCAAAACGATATTATAATGCAACTGTCAGAGATTACAATATTGCTGTAGAATCTTTTCCGGGTAATGTTGTGGCTAATTCTTTTGGTTTTCCAAAGAAAAACTTCCTTGAAATAGAAGACGAAAAACAAAGAGAAACACCTAAAGTTCAGTTTTAATTGTATTATAATATGCTCCTAAGAAAAATATACTTTGTTCTTTTTTCTATTGTTTTCTTCCAGGCCCAGGCTCAGGAAAGAATTTTAAATTTTGATGTAAAAATTAAAATAGAAAAATCAGGTAACATCAATGTAGTCGAAAATATTACCATAAATGCAGAAGGTAACAATTTTAGGCACGGACTTTTAAGGGTTTTGCCATTAAGCAGGCAAGATAAAGACGGCCATCAAATTGATGTGAAATACACTATAAACTCCATAAAAAAAGATGGTGCCACAGAAAATTATTTTACAAAAGAAGAATCCGGTGACTGGAAAATCTACATAGGTAATAAAGACATTGATCTGGAAAGAGGAATTTACGACTATCAAATTAGTTATAGCGTTCCTTTTCAGGTAGGATATTTTGATAAATACGATGAACTGTATTGGAATGTAACCGGAAATGGCTGGAACTTACCTATAGATAAAGCAACCTGCGAAATTTCCCTTCCGTCAGAAAACAATGTATTCGAAAATTTACACTGTTATACCGGTGCCGCAGGATCTAAAGCTTCAGATTGTATAAGTTCCTTAAATACCAATCGTACAATTGCCAGTTTTGCTACTATACAGCTTAATCACTACGAAGGTTTAACCGTTGCTGCATCATTTGCGAAAGGAATTGTTGATCCTCCTACTTTTTTGCAGGAAGCAAGCTCATTTTATAAGCAAATAAAAACAAATTTGTGGTCTGTTATTTACGGAATAGGAATGTCGCTTTTCTTCTTTTTTAGCTGGAAGAAATACGGTAAAGACCCCGTTAAGAAAACATTGATGCCTGAATTTATGCCACCTTTCGATTGGTCTCCTGCGATTGTAGGGTATGTATACGACAGAAAAATTACACGCAAAACGTATATGTCATCTGTTATAAATGCTTCTGTAAAAGGTGCCATTAGAATTTTGTCTACGGTCGAAAATGGAGTTTTTAAAAACAAACAAACCTATGAGATCGAAGTTTTAAATAATTTATCACAAAAATTAAGTACAGAAGAATCAGATATAGTAAGCGGTTTTACAAAAAAGGATAAAATAAAAGTATCCGACTCTAATTATAAAATTTTTGAAAAAGCATATTCTAAATGGCTTAAAACAGTAACAAAACAAATAAACCTGGAAGAGTTTTACCAAAACAATACCTCAAAAAAATGGATTGGTTTTGCGATTTTTCTCATTGCAGGACTTACTTATGAGTTGCTTTCTAATAATAGGGGATATATTAGTTATCCTTTTTATACAGGATTAATCATTGCGGTTTCAGGATTAACATATTGGTTTACAAAAAAGAATATAGGTACTGGTATGCTTATTTTAAGAGCTATTCTTGCATTCTTTATTTTACCAATGGCGTTATTTATATTTTTTGTTTCGATTCCTTATTCAAGTACGCTACAAATGATCGTTATTGGCGTTGTGTTCCTGATGTATATTTTTTATGCAAGAACTTTAGGGAAGTTTACACAAAAAGGCGCTGACGCATTGCATAGATTAGAAGGTTTTAAACATTATATGCAAACGGCAGAGAAAGATAGAATGAATATGTTGAATCCTCCTGAACTGACTCCGCAATTGTTCGAAAAATTATTCCCGTATGCTATTGCATTGGGAGTCGAAATAGAGTGGGGAAAACAATTCGCAGAAATTTTAGAATTAGCCAAATATGATCCTGCATGGTATCAGGGCGAAGATACGTTTTACATGCAGCCCGCAATGTTCCTGTCCAGCTTTGGAAACTCTGTGAGCAGTGCAGCAGTTGATCCTAGTCCTCCCTCTTCATCATCATCAGGTTCTTCATCTAGTTCCAGCGGAAGCAGTGGAAGCTGGAGCAGCGGAAGTTCAGGTGGCGGAAGCTCCGGAGGCGGCGGTGGAGGCGGTGGAGGCGGCGGTTGGTAAAATTTTAGTAACCAAAAGCTATTTAAAATATCGTATTAAGAAAACCTTGTATTATTTATAATAATGCAAGGTTTTTTTATTTTCGATTGGGTCTGATTTAGATTATCTTGCCTCAGTGAAGAAAAAATAATTATAAAATTAGATTTTTTTTTAATTGTATAATTTGTTTCAATTTATTGTTAATCAGTTATTTATTGTGTTTGTTTTGGAATTTGGAATTTTTTTATTGAAATTTTTATACCCCGGTGCAACCATTTTTAAACTTAACTCGTCTATGCTAATAGAAGATCATTACTAAACCAAAAAACCAAAAGCTTATAAATGAAAATTATTCATTTACATCAGGAAGAAACCGAAATTATAAAGTTGGCTGTCGGAAATAATCGACAAGCGCAACAGCAAATTTATAGTCGGTTTTCCTCGAAAATGCTAAGTGTTTGCCGACAGTATATAAAAGACATTCAACTAGCAGAAGATGTAATGATAACGGCTTTTATGAAAGTGTTTACCAATTTAAACAAATTCGAAAATAAAGGAAGTTTTGAAGGCTGGATTCGCCGAATCATGGTTAACGAATGTATATCGTATTTAAGAGTTCAGAAAAAAGTAAAGTTTGTTGAAGATGAAATTTATGTCGAAGAAAGTTTTAATGCAACCGATAGTCAGTTTTCAATAGATCAGATTCAGTTTTTGATAGATGCTTTACCGGACGGATATAAAATGGTTTTCAATTTATACGCCATCGAAGGATACAAACACAATGAAATTGCAAAGATGTTAGGGATTAATGAAGGAACATCAAAATCGCAATTATCGCACGCCAGAAAGATGCTGCAAACACAGATTAATATTTTAAAAAAACAAGATAATGGAACCGAATAATTTTGAAAAGGATTTCCGTGAAAAACTAAACCAACGTAAAATTGAACCAAGCGAAAAAGCCTGGGATCGATTAGATGCGATGCTTAGTGTTGCTGAAGAAAAGAAACAGCCCAAAGTTGGACTTCGCTCACTACAAACTTCTAAAAAAAGATGGATGTACATCGCCGCGAGTATTGTTGGTTTTTTATTAGTGGGAACATTCTTTTTTAATCAGAAAAAAAGTATCGTTAAAACACCAGAAAACACTGTGGTTGTCAAAGAGAATCCACAGAAAGATTCTGTTGTAAAGCCAGTTTTAAAGGTAACAAGTCCAGTAAAGACAGCAGTTGCAGTTTCAGAAAAAACAACAAATCAGAATTTAGTAAAAGAAGAAAAAAATAATAATGTAGAATCAATTAAAACCCTTAAAAACAAATCAAATCAAGTAGCGGAGTCTTCAATCATCATCAAAAACAATCAAGAAAAACAATCTACTAGTAATCAATCTTTAGCTGTTGAAACTTCTAGAAGAGAAACAGTAGATCAACTATTGCAATCGGCCGAAAAAACTGTTGTAGCAGAGAATTCGGTAAAACCAAAATCAAAAGTAAAAATCAATGCTAATGATTTACTCCATCAGGTTGATGGCGAATTAGAGCTTTCGTTTAGAGAAAAAATGATTACAAAAGTCAATAAAAATTACCAAACGGTAAAAGTGGCTTTGGCGAATCGAAATCAGCAAGAGTAAGAGATTATAGAATAAAGATTATAAAATAAAGAATACAGAGTATAGATTTTTAGTTCCGGAGGAACGATCCATACTGTAGTGTCGGGTTTTAACCCGATGGAGACAGAATAAAGAATACCGAGTATAGATTTTTAGTTCCGGAGGAACGATCCATATTGTAGCGTCGGGTTTTAACCCGATGGAGACAGAATAAAGAATACAGAGTATAGATTTTTAGTTCCGGAGGAACGATCCATATTGTAGCGTCGGGTTTTAACCCGATGGAGACAGAATAAAGAATACAGAGTATAGATTTTTAGTTTCGAAGGAACGATCCATATTGTAGTGTTGGATTTTAACCCGATGGAGACAGAATAAAGAATACCGAGTATAGATTTTTAGTTCCGGAGTAACGATCCATATTTTAGCGTCGGTTTTAACCCGATGGAGACAGAATAAAGAATACCGAGTATAGATTTTTAGTTCCAGAGGAACGATTCATATTGTAGCGTCGGGTTTTAACCCGATGGAGATAGAATCTGGAATTTACAATTCACAATTAAAATTAAATAATCATCATCAATCACAATCAATTTTAAAAATCAATCAATCATGAAAAATTTTACACTTTATCTCGTTGTCCTTATTTTCTTACTTGTTAGTAAGGTACTCGGGCAGGAAACCTTTGAATCTAAAGCAAAAAAAATTGCGAATAAAATCGAGAAGATTACCAAAGAAGAAAAAGCAGCTTTGAAAGAAGAAGTAGAAGTTGTAAACGTGCAATTGTCTGAAGGGAAAATTACTCAGGATCAAGCAGACAAACGCAAAAAAGAATTAGCAGAAGCCAGAGCTACAATTATCGAAGAAAAAGTAACAGAGGCACAAAATGAACTTAATGATTTGGTTCAGCAAAAAGTCGACGGAAAAATCAAAGAAGATTCATTAAGCAAAAAATATAGTATTGTATTTCATGTAAGAGACAGAGATAGGGATAAGTCTAAAGATTCAATTCATGGAGAAAAAAGAACGACTTCTCAATTTGTATTTGCAATGGGATTGAATAATATGATGGTCGACGGCAAACTTCAGGATTCTAATTATAGTTTTATGGGTTCGCATTTCTACGAATGGGGTTTTACCTATAACAGCAGATTAATGAAAAACGACAATTTATTGCATGCCAAATACGGGCTTTCGTTGATGTACAATAACATTCGCCCGACAGATAACAGGAGTTTTGTAGTAAATGGAGATCAGACTGAATTGCAAACCAATCCTATAAATCTTGATGAATCCCGTTTTAGAAATGTTTATATCGTGTTGCCTTTACATTTAGAATTCGATTTTTCTAAGCCTCAGATCAGCAATGGTAAAACCTATTTTAGAACTCATAGAAGTTTCCGTTTTGGGATTGGAGGTTATGCAGGAATTAATGTAAAATCGAAACAAATCCTAAAATTTGATCAGGATGATTTAGATTATAAAACAACAATCAAAGGAGATTATAATGTAAATAATTTTATTTACGGACTGAGTTCTTATATCGGTTACAGAGAATTTAGTTTGTATGCGAAATATGATTTAAATCCCCTATTTCAGGATAATTTAATTAAGGAAAATAATATTTCGCTGGGTATCAGAGTTGATTTAAATTAAGAATGCAGTTTAATTAGTTAGTAGAAAAAGCACTTCGAAAGAGGTGCTTTTTTTATGTTAAATCGCCAAATTTCAAGATTCATTTGTGTACTTTTACACACTTCAAATTTTTAAAAATATTTTACGTTTTGATTTCACAAGCTACTATTGATTCTGTTTTTGAAACTGCTCGTGTAGAGGAGGTTATTGGTGATTATGTTAATTTAAAACGTGCCGGGAGTAACTACAAAGGATTAAGTCCGTTCTCAGATGAGCGCTCTCCTTCGTTCATGGTTTCGCCTGCAAAAGGAATCTGGAAAGATTTTAGTACAGGAAAAGGAGGGAATTCTGTCAAGTTTTTGATGGAGCATTCCCAATTTACCTATCCGGAAGCCATTCGATACTTGGCCAGAAAATACAATATTGAAATTGAAGAAACAGAACAGACAGATGCTGAAAAAGCAATGACGGATGTTCGAGAAAGTATGTATCTGGTTTCTGAATTTGCCAAAGACTATTTTAATAAAACACTTTTAAATTCAGAAGAGGGAAAAGCAATTGGACTTTCTTATTTTAAAGAAAGAGGTTTTACCAATGAAACCATCAAAAAGTTTAGTTTAGGATATTCACCGGAAACCTGGGATGCGTTGACCAAAGAAGCTTTAGGTAAAGGATATAAACTGGAATTTCTGGAAAGCACCGGTTTGACCATTGCAAGAGAAGACCGCCCTTTTGACCGTTTCAAAGGTCGTGTTATGTTCCCGATAGAAAGTATGTCCGGACGTGTTTTAGGTTTTGGAGGACGTATTTTAACCAATGATAAAAAAGCAGCGAAGTATCTGAACTCGCCCGAAAGTGATATTTACCATAAAAGTAAAGTGCTTTATGGTATTTTTCAGGCCAAACAATCTATAGCCAAACAAAACAATTGTTACCTGGTTGAAGGTTATACCGATGTGATTCAGTTTAATCAGGCTGGGATCGAAAACGTTGTGGCTTCATCAGGAACCGCTTTAACGCCAGATCAGATTCGTTTGATCAATCGATTAACAAGAAATATTACAGTGTTGTTTGACGGAGATGCTGCAGGATTACGTGCTTCTGTTCGAGGAATCGATTTGATTCTGGAAGAAGGAATGAACGTAAGGGTTTGTGCTTTTCCTGACGGAGAAGATCCTGACAGTTTTGCAAGAAAAACTTCGCATGATGAGCTTGTTGCTTATTTAGAAGAAAATAGTAAAGATTTTATACAGTTTAAAGCCTCACTCTTAATGAAAGAGGCCAAAAACGATCCTATTAAAAAAGCCGATTTAATTCGCGATATGGTCGTGAGTATTTCGAAAATTCCGGATCGTATCCAGCGTGAAATTTATACTCAGGAATGTGCCAGAATCATGGATATTTCTGAGCAGGTATTGGTGAGTACTTTGGCTCAGCTAATTCAAAAAGATCTTACAGAGGCAAGTAAAAAACAAAAGCAGGAACAAAAACCTTTTGAGGTTTTTAGAAACCAAACTCCAAACCAAGGTAGTTTTTCAGGAGGAGATCCTGAAGATCCAAGAAATGGACCTCCGGAAGATTATTATCCGGGAGAGCCTGGATATCCGGTAGCAGAACCTGCAGAAAAAGTAGATATTCTATATCGTTTAGAACGAAAAGTAATTGAGATTTTATTGCTTTACGGAGATAAAACAGAGGAATTTGAAGATGTGCTTTTAAAAAATAACGACGAAGGTGAAGTTGTGATGGTCTCTGAAATGAGAGCTTACAAAGTATACCAGCGTATTTATTTGAGTTTGCAGGAAGATGAGGTAGAGCTTTCTAATAATTTATTCCGGGATATTTTTACAGACTTAATTGGATTTTATAACCAACATGAAAAGTTTAGTCTCGAACAATATTTAATGCGTTTGCAGCCTGATTTTGCTCAGGAAGTTACTGATATTTTAATGGAAGATGAAAGACTGACGCTTCATGATTGGGAAGGGCAGAACATTTTTTCTAAAATGAAACACGAAACGATTGCACAATACGTTACAGAAACTATTATGTCTATGCGTTGGTTTTTGGTGGGTAAAATCATCGAAGAATTAAAAAGCTCTATAAAACCTGATAATTCAGATAATACAGAGCTTTTGTCTATGGTTGTCGATTACTCAAAATTAGTTAATGCATTCTCGAAAAAACTAGGAAGAGTAATGTCGAGGTACCATTAAATAATTTCTAAAGTCTTCGCTTTGTTAACTAAGTCAACTAAATTAGTAACATTTAATTTAGTCAATAATCTTAATTTGTAAGTACTGATCGTTTTTTCGTTCAGGTTTAAGATTTTAGAGATTTCATTGTTTTTCTTACCATCACTTAAGTAACGTAAAACTTCGATCTCACGATTCGAAAGTTTTCTGTACAAACGCTCGCTTTTGCTTTGTTTAGCAATTAGGGCCATGTTTTTACGTACAGTTTCATTGATGATGATTTTTCCTTCGTGTACTTTAATAATAGAAAGACCTAAGGTTTCAAGTTTTTCTGTTTTGTGCACATACCCGGAAACTCCTGCTTTGATTGCATTTGGAGCATACATTTGTTCAGCGAGGTCACTAAAAATTACAATTTTTGTTTTTGGGAAGTTTTTCAGGATAGATTTTACTTCGAAGATGCTTGAAAGACCTTCTAATTCCAGATCTAGAATTAGGATGTCAATCTCCTTCGTCTGAAGAATATCTCTAACCATTGAAAAATTGCCTACGTTGGCAACAATTGAAATTTGATCGTGGTCTTTAAAATAAGACTTAACGCCAAAGTGAGTCACAGGATGATTGTCTGCAAGACATACTTTAATCATAATTTTTACCTTTTTTAGAATTGTTCATGTTTTTGGAACTGTAAAATTAATAAATAAATTCTGTAATTAATTGCAGACAAATGTTAAAATGTTTTATTTTAACGTTTTTGGTATTATACAAACCGGAATTGGATCCATTTTATGCTTGTTGCTGGTGTTTAAACGTTTATAAATTTCAAAGACAGATTTTTCTCTCCCAATGAAGTCAGCTGGCGTTTTTCCTGACTCCGCGGCCAACATCGCCCATTCAAGTTCGTCGTAACTTGCGCCCAATTGATCTTCATCGGTACGATTATCACCAAATAATCCATCTGTAGGTGCAGCTGTTAAAATTGACTCCGGAATCGTTAAAAATTCTCCAAGAGCATAAACATCCGACTTCATTAAGTCGGCAATTGGACTTAAATCGACTCCGCCGTCTCCATATTTAGTATAAAATCCTACACCAAAATCTTCTACTTTGTTTCCGGTTCCCGCTACTAATAGCCCGTGAATTCCGGCTAAATAGTATAAGGAGGTCATTCTCAGGCGTGCACGAGTGTTTGCTAACGATAAATTAACTTTTGTTGAATCTTTTGTAGTAGGCACAGCAGTCTTAAAAGCTTCAAAAGTGTCAGTTAAATCTGTTTTTACATCAAAAACGTTCGGAAAACGCTTTTTTAGTTGCTCAATATGTTCTCTTCCTCTTAAAACTTGATTTGGCGCCTGGTGAATTGGCATTTCTACACATAAAACCTGTAAACCCGTCTGAGCACATAGGGTAGAAGTTACCGCAGAGTCAACTCCGCCTGAAATTCCAATTACAAATCCGTTTGCTTTTGCGTTGTTAGCATAATTTTTTAGCCACTCTACAATGTGGATATTTACTTTTTCTGTCTGAATGGTACTTTTTTTAGCCATAATAGTTCAAGTTTTAAGATACAGGGATGTATATTTGCAGAATTATTTTTAAGTATACATTTACTTAAAATCCAGCAACACAAATCTAATTAAAATAAAATGAAAATTTATCGCTTTGTAGTGGTTCTGTGCTTGTTTTTTTTGTCCTGTGAGCAAAAAACCAAAGTAGAAAAAGCAGTCGAAGAAATCCCGGTTGATATAAAGGTAGAACGTTTTGATAAGGTGTTTTTTGAAACGAAACCGGAAGATTTGGAGAAAGTAAAAAAACAGTACCCATTCTTTTTTCCGGCAGGTAATGATGATACTATCTGGCTTAAAAAAATGCAGGATCCTTTATGGAGAGAAGTATATACCGAAGTGCAAAAAAAATACGCCAATTTTGAACCTGTTCGTCAGGAATTTAATAAGCTGTTTCAGCACGTAAAATACTATTTTCCAAAGACTAAAACTCCTAAAGTAATTACCGTAATTGGAGAAATGGATTATAATGCTAAAGCGATTTATGCTGATAGTCTTGTAATTGTTGCTTTAGAACTCTATTTAGGTAAAGAGCATAAGTTCTATGAATTCCCAAACTATCTAAAACAAAACTTCGAGGAAAAACAAATTATGCCGGATGTAGTTTCTAGTTTTGCTTTTAGAAACATTCCTGCCTTTCCGGATAAAAATTTAGTTTCGCAAATGATTTTCGAAGGAAAGCAATTGTATGCAAAAGATTTGCTTTTACCTGAATATACTGATGCTGAAAAAATTGGTTATACGCCGGAACAAATAAAATGGAGTCAGGAAAATGAAGCGTATATGTGGCGCTTTTTTATCGAAAGTGAACTGTTGTTTAGTGAAGATCCAAAATTAAATACCCGATTTATTGCGCCAGCTCCGTTTTCTAAATTTTATTTAGAAATCGATAATGATTCTCCCGGGCGAATTGGTGCATGGCTCGGATGGCAAATGGTACGTTCTTATATGAAGAATAATACTAATGTTACCTTGCCGGAATTATTAAAAACAAACGCAAAAGAAATTTTTGAACAGTCAAAATATAAACCTAAGAAATAATGTCAGATACAATAAACTCAGAAATTAAATTCAATATAGAATTAGACGAAAACCGCGTGCCGGAAAAGCTAACCTGGAGTGCTCAGGATGGCGGTGTGCAGGCAGAAGAAGCAAAAGCTATAATGTTGTCTATTTGGGACAGTAAAGCCAAAGAAACAATGCGTATCGATCTTTGGACAAAAGATATGCCGGTAGATGAAATGAAAATCTTTTTTCACCAAACATTAGTAGCTATGTCAGATACTTTTAAGCGTGCTACAGACGACGAAAAAATGTCAGATACGATGAAAGATTTTTGTGATTATTTTGCAGAAAAACTGGAACTTGCGAAATAAATAAATTCCAATACAGAAATAAAATCCAAAAAATAAAAAATCCAAAATTCCAACTTTACAATTGGAATTTTGGATTTTTTATTTTTTGGATTTTATTTTACTTAACAGATCTTTTGTCTAAATCTTTAAATATTCGTTTTAAAGCTCCTTCTATTAATTGATTTGCATTTTTGTAAAGCATAATATTATCTTTAAGTTTACCTGAGCTTTGAGTATTATGGTCAGATGGAGCGTTTACTTTTGAAGTAGTGCCTATTACATTTTGAGAGTAAATAATCTGCTGTAAATTTAAATCGTAAATCTCTACAATTACAGAAGCTTCATTTTTTCCTGCATCGTTAGCTTGTTGATAAAGTTCGAGAGAAGAAAAGTCGCTTTTGTTTTTTTGGGTAGAAATATTAATAAAGAAATCAAAACCAGTTCCGTCTTTGAGCTCCTTCAGTTTTGTTTTACCCGGATTTAAGTTAATTTTTCGGGGAACCAGTAATCCATTAACATCATGAATATATGATAATCGGTCTCCTGTATGTTTTTTAAAATATTTTAAGCACTCTTCGGTGAGTTTGTCTTTAGAGCCGTTGGGGCAATCTAATTCGTTTAAGAGCCATTTTCCAGATGTAAAATCAACTCCGGTTCGCTGTCCTGTAGCAAATGTATAGGATGCTGTGGTGCAAGATGAAAAAGAAATAGAGATAAAAAAGAAAACAAGGAGCGTGGTATTTTTCATAAATTACAAATTGATTCGTTTCAAATGTAATATAAAATGCGTTGTGTTTTAGTTTGTTGTAAAATATCTTTGAAGATTTTAACTACAAATAAAAAATCCCAAATTCCAGTTTAAAATTGGTATTTGGGATTTTTTTTATTTTTTAAGATTTCATTCCAGTTGTTGGAATTTGGTCACGAAGCTTCGGGATTAAAGTTTGGAATTTATTTCTAAAACTGTGAGTTGTTTTTAAATACTTCCTGATTTACTTCATCAATATAACTTAAAACATCATCTTTTCCTGTTTGTTCTGTTGCAGAAGTCACAAAATAGTGTGGCATTTCTTCCCAGTTATTGGCAAACATTTGTTTTTTGTAAGCAGCAATGTGCGAATCGATTTTTACTTTACTGATTTTATCTGCTTTGGTAAAAATAATGCAAAACGGAATTTCGCTTTCTCCCATATACGACATAAATTCAATGTCGATTGCTTGTGCTTCATGGCGAATATCAATCAAAACAAAAGCGCAAACTAATTGCTCTCTGGTTTCAAAATAATCTGTAATGAATTGTTGGAAAACCGATTTTGTCTTTTTTGATACTTTAGCATAACCATAACCAGGTAAATCGACAAGGAACCAATTATTATTAATCTTAAAGTGATTAATCAATTGGGTTTTTCCTGGCCTTCCTGAAGTTTTTGCTAAATTTTTGTGATTGGTAAGCATATTGATCAACGAAGATTTCCCTACGTTTGATCTTCCGATAAAAGCATATTCCGGCAAAAAATCCTGCGGACATTTTGCAACTTCAGAATTACTGATAATAAATTCGGCGGTATTAATTTTCATGTTTTTTGTGTTTAAGACCTCCTTAAAGTCGAAAGTTAGGTGCTACAATTTTGTTTTAACGAGCCATTCTTCAAGAATTGTGTTGAATTCCTGAGGATGTTCCATCATAGCAGCGTGTCCACATTTGTCTATCCAATACAAAGTTGAATTAGGCAATAGTTTGTCAAATTCTTCGGCCACATTTGGCGGAGTTACAGCGTCATTTTTACCCCAAATAATACAGGTTTCTACTGTCATTTTTGGTAAATCTTTTGCCATATTATGACGAATTGCACTTTTGGCAATCGTTAGGGTTTTGATCAGTTTGATACGATCATTAACCGTTGCATAAACTTCATCTATAAGTTCCGGAGTTGCAATTTTAGGATCGTAAAATACATCTTCAGCTTTCTTTTTGATGTATTCATAATCGCCTCTTTTTGGGTAACTATCTCCCATTGCGCTTTCGTAAAGACCAGAACTTCCGGTAATTACAAGTCCTGCAACTTTTTCAGGATATAATTTTGTGTGATAAAGTGCGATGTGACCTCCTAATGAGTTGCCTAGTAAAATGACTTTATCATAACCTTTAAAAGTGATAAAATCTTTAACGTATTTAGCAAAGCTTTTTACGTTCGTTTTTAGGATACTCTGAGTATATATTGGCAAATCCGGGATAACAACTTTGTATCCTTTCGTTGGGAAATATTCTGCTACAGCATCAAAGTTACTAAGGCCTCCCATTAAGCCATGTAAAATAACGATAGGAGTTCCTTCTCCAGCTTCATAATAGCTGTATTTGCCTTCTTTTTTGTAGTGTTTGTCCATTTAATTTAATGCCAATTTCAATTGGGACAAATATAGGGTTTAATAAATAAAAATGAATTTTTGCCACCGTTTTTTAACTAGATTATTTTAGTAGAACTTGTAAGTGGTTAAAAATCAGGTTTTATAGCTGTTTTTAGTGTATTTCCTAAATGTTAAGAAAACTGCATAATAACTAATTTTTTAAGAAATATTATGCATTATTTTTTTGATGTCGAAGTGTTATTGAGTTTTCGTTAATTATAAGTTAAAGTATTGATTGTCCATAAATTAAGGATAGTGGTAAGAAAGTGGTTAAACTTATTAACAAAGTGGTATATTGTGGTAAAATGTGGTAATATTTTTTATATTTTTGCTGTATAACATATTAATGTATTATTCTTGAACACAATTGTTGGAACATATGAGTGTAAAGTCGATGCTAAAGGGAGGCTAATGATGCCTGCGCCCTTAAAAAAGCAGTTGGCTTCATCTCTTCAGGACGGATTCGTTTTGAAGCGCTCTGTTTTTCAGCCGTGTTTAGAACTGTATCCAATGGATGAATGGAACTTGATGATGCAAAAAATCAACAAGCTGAATCGTTTCGTAAAAAAGAACAATGATTTCATTCGAAGATTTACTGCCGGTGTTAAGATGGTAGAGATTGATGCATTGGGAAGGTTATTGGTTCCAAAGGATTTGGTAGCTTTTTCAAGTATTTCTAAAGATGTGGTTTTTTCATCTGCGGTTAATATTGTGGAGATTTGGGATAAAGATTTATATGAAAAATCAATAAGCGGCGAAGATATGGATTTTGCAGATCTGGCCGAAGAAGTAATGGGAAATATTAATGACGACGACAATGGAATATCATAATCCGGTTTTGCTTCACCCTACAGTTGATGGTTTAAATATTAAACCAGATGGCATTTATGTAGATGTTACGTTTGGCGGCGGTGGTCATTCAAAAGAAATTTTGAGACGATTAGGACCAAACGGAAAATTATTTGCTTTTGATCAGGATGAAGATGCTCTTGCAAATGCGTTGCCGGATGAACGGTTTACCCTGATTAATGAGAACTTTAGATTTATAAAAAGATTTTTACGTTTTCACGGAGTTAAAAGTGTAGATGGGATTTTGGCTGATTTAGGTGTTTCATCGCATCAGTTTGATGTTCCCGAAAGAGGATTCTCGACAAGATTTGATGCCGAACTCGATATGCGGATGAGTCAAAAAAATGATTTAAGTGCTTATCGTGTGGTTAACGAATATGAAGAACAGGATTTACGTCGTGTTTTTTTTGATTATGGGGAGTTGAAGAATGCACCACTTTTGGCCAGAACAATTGTAGAGGCGAGAGAGCATTACCCAATTAAAACAACAGACGAACTGAAAGATGTTTTGGCGAAATTTTTACCTGAACGAATTCGAAATAAAGTTTTGGCTCAGATTTATCAGGCGATTCGAATTGAAGTAAATCAGGAAATGGATGTTTTGAAAGAATTTATCGAGCAGTCTCTTGAAATTCTTAATCCGGGCGGAAGATTCTCAGTAATCTCTTATCATTCTCTCGAAGACAGACTGGTAAAAAGATTTATAAAAAACGGAATGTTTGAAGGAGAACCGGAACGCGATTTTTTTGGAAACTTTTCTGTTCCTTATAAAACAATAGGAAAATTAATTGTTCCTGATGATGCCGAGATCAAAATCAACAATAGAGCAAGAAGTGCAAAATTAAGAATTGCCGAGAAGATATAATATATATAGGTAGAAAATGAAAAGTGGAGTATTTGGCATATTAAAAGCAAGATTTCTGTTAAACGATGACGCGGTGAAGAACTGGAGGTTCATTGTTTTTATCATTCTGCTTGCTATACTAATGATTGCCAATACACAGCGATACGAGCAAAAGGTTTTTGAAATTGCAAAAATAAGTAATGAAGTAAAAGAATTACGATCAGAATTTGTAGATCGCCGTTCAGAATTGCAGAAACTAAAAATGGAGTCAACAGTAACAAGTGAAATGGAGAAAAAAGATATTCATCCTTCAACTGTTCCTCCGGTTAAAATAGAAGTAACAAAAGAAGAAGAAAAAAGTTTCTTTAAAAGAATATGGAAGTAGAAGATAAACATATATCCTACAGAATTTACCTCGTAGCAGTTTTCATCTTTGTGATGGCAATTGCTATTGTTGTTAAGTTAACCAATATTCAATGGGTTGAAGGAGATTATTATAGAAAACTGGCGAAACAGCGTACAGTTAGAAATTTTGTGATACCGGCCAACAAAGGAAACATTTATTCTGCTGACGGAAGTTTATTGGCGACATCGATCCCTAATTATGAAATTCGATTTGATGCCAAAGCACCAAAAACAGAAACTTTTGAGAAGCATATAAAAGCATTGTCAGATTCATTGGCAACGGTTTTAGATAAACCGGGAAGCTATTTCGAAAAAGAATTAAGAAAAGCTAGAGATAATAAAAATCGTTATTATTTGATTGCCAGAAAATTGAGTTATACCGAATATGTAAAAATAAAAGGTTTTCCATTATTCAATTTAGGCGCTTTCAAAGGCGGGATTATAATCGAGCAGGAAACTGTTAGAAAACATCCAATAGGGAAAATTGCAGAAAGAACAATCGGTTACGACAAGATCGATCCTGCAACAGGAGTCGAAGTGGGTAAAGGAATCGAGTGGGCTTTTAAAGATTACCTGAACGGAAAAGACGGCAAGATTTTAAAACAAAAAATTGCAAAAGGCCAATGGAAACCCATTCGTGATTTAAACGAGGTAGATCCAATTGATGGTTATGATGTAATCTCGACAATTGATGTTTTTATTCAGGATATTGCGCACCACGCTTTGTTGAAACAGTTAGAAGAATACGAAGCTGATCACGGTTGTGTAGTGGTAATGGAAACAGAAACGGGGCATGTAAAAGCAATTTCGAATTTAGGAAGAGCAGAAGACGGATCGTATTATGAAACTACAAATTATGCTGTAGCAGAATCTCATGAACCGGGATCTACTTTTAAATTAGTCGATTTAATGGCGATTTTAGACGATAAAGTAGCAGATACAAGTACAGTTTACGATAGTCACAACGGACAAGTGAAATATTATGGTCGTTCTGTTACTGATTCGCACAGAGCTGGTTACGGAAAAGTTACGTTAGCGCGTGGTTTTGAGCTTTCATCCAATACAGTAATGGTTCAGGCAGTTTATGAAGCTTATAAAAATAATCCATCCAAATTTGTAAATCACATTAAGAGTTATGGATTAGATAAACCATTAGGATTGCATTTTAAAGGAGAAGGAAGACCTTATATACCACAACCTGGAGACAAACACTGGTCAGGTGTTTCACTTCCGTGGATGGCATTTGGATACGGAGTTTCGGTTACGCCAATGCAGACTTTGGCTTTTTATAATTCAGTAGCTAATAATGGTGTAATGGTGAAACCACAATTTGTATCAGAAATTAAAGAGTGGAATAAAACCATTAAAAAGTTTGATGTTGAAGTAATAAACCCAAGAGTTTGTTCTCCGGAAACCATTAAAAAACTGAAAGCAGTATTAGCGAATGTGGTTAAAAAAGGAACAGGATCAAAACTGTATTCGAAAGATTTTTCGATGGCGGGTAAAACAGGAACAGCTCAGGTAAATTACGGAGGAAAAGAAGGGAAGTCGGCATTGTATTACGCATCTTCTTTTGTGGGATATTTTCCGGCAGATCATCCTAAATATTCTTGTATTGTAGTGGTTCATAAACCTAATACATCAAAAAATAATTATTACGGAGCAGACGTTGCAGGGCCGGTTTTTAAAAGAATAGCCCAAAAAATATTTACAGATGCGCCTTCGACAAATAAAATTAAAAAACTGGATTCTAAAATTTCAAAACAAGAGATTAGTTACGAAAAGTACGATATAGAATCCAGAAAAAAGTCAAGTCAAATCCCTGATTTAAAAGGGATGCCAGGAATGGATGCCATTGCTTTATTGGAAAATTTAGGTTTGAAAGTAAAGGTAAATGGAGTAGGAAAAGTAAAAAAACAGTCTTTGCAGGCTGGAGAAAATATTAGTAAAAACACAACAATAGTATTAGAATTATCGTGAAAATACTGAAAGACATATTATATAAAGTAGCTATTGAGTCTGTAACAGGTTCGACAGAAATCGACATACATAAAATTGATTTTGATTCAAGAAAAATTGAAGAAAAAGATGTTTTTGTAGCGATTCGCGGATCACTTTCTGATGGGCATGATTATATAGAAAAAGCGATTCAATTAGGTGCTGTTGCAATTATTTGCGATACGTTGCCTGAAAACATTGAAAAAGGAATCACTTATATTAAAGTAAAAGATACGAATACCGCTTTGGCTTTTATGGCGGCTAATTATTTTGGAAATCCTTCCGAAAAATTAAAATTAGTTGGTGTTACTGGTACAAACGGAAAAACAACAATTGCTTCATTATTGTTTCAGTTGTTTCAAAAAGCAGGATTTAAAGTTGGTTTATTATCAACTGTAAAAATCATGGTCGATGAAACGGAATATAAAGCAACGCACACAACGCCGGATTCCATAACAATCAATCATTTTTTAAACGAAATGATCGAAGCCGGAGTAACGCATTGTTTTATGGAGGTAAGTTCACACGGAATTCACCAGAAACGTACAGAGGCATTGCATTTTGTGGGTGGAGTTTTTACGAATTTATCACACGATCATTTAGATTATCATCCAACGTTCGCTGAATATAGAGATGTAAAAAAGTCATTTTTTGATTCGTTGCCAAAAACAGCTTTTGCTTTATCAAATATCGATGATAAAAATGGGCCTGTGATGTTGCAAAATACAGTAGCCAGGAAATTTACATACGCCTTGAAATCGTATGCTGATTTTAAAGCGACAATATTAGAAAGCCAATTGTCGGGTTTATTATTGAAAGTAAACGATAATGAAGTTTGGGTAAAACTAATCGGAACTTTTAATGCTTACAATGTTTTGGCAATTTACGGAACCGCTGTAGAATTAGGAATGGACAGTCTGGAAGCCTTAAGATTACTATCTGATTTAGAAAGCGTTTCAGGACGTTTTCAGTATATCGTTTCGGAAGGAAATATTACAGCAATTGTAGATTATGCACATACGCCGGATGCTTTGGATAATGTTTTAAAAACGATAGGTGATATCCGTACTAAAAACGAACAATTGATAACAGTTGTGGGTTGCGGCGGAAACAGAGATAAAACAAAAAGACCAATTATGGCTAAAATTGCTACAGATCTTAGTGATAAAGCAATTTTAACTTCTGATAATCCAAGAAACGAAGATCCTGAAGTGATTCTGGATGAAATGGAAAAAGGTGTTGAAGCTCATAATTATAAAAAAGTATTGAGAATTACCGACAGAAAGCAGGCTATAAAAACGGCTTGTCAATTGGCTCAGCCAAATGATATTATTTTAATTGCCGGTAAAGGTCATGAAACCTATCAGGAAATAAATGGTGTTCGTCATCATTTTGATGATATGGAAACTGTAAAAGAAATTTTAAATCAACTAAATAAATAATAATCAATTTTTAGTTCTAAAATACCACACAAAATTGGAATTTGGAATTTCAAGATTGGAATTTAAAATAAAAGATATATGCTATACTATTTATTTGAATACTTGAGAAAAACATTAGACATGCCGGGGGCAGGGGTTTTTCAGTACATCACTTTTAGGTCAGCTTTAGCATTCATGCTTTCGTTACTATTATCAACAATTTACGGAAAAAGAATTATTAATTTTTTGCGTAGACAACAAGTTGGTGAAACAGTTCGTGAGCTTGGACTTGCCGGTCAGAATGAAAAAGCAGGAACGCCAACAATGGGAGGTCTGATTATCATTTTTGCGACTCTTGTGCCAGTGTTGTTGTTTGCTCGTTTACAAAACATTTATATCGTATTGCTTATTGTAACCACATTATGGATGGGAACAATTGGTTTTGTAGATGATTATATCAAGATATTCAAAAAAGACAAGCAAGGTCTTAAAGGAATTTTTAAAGTTATTGGTCAGGTTGGTTTAGGTCTTATTGTAGGAACAGTACTTTATTTTAATCCTGCCGTTACGGTGCGAACAGATACAGGTTATAATGGAGGAGTAAAAGCATCTTCTTCGATAGTTATGCCTGCGCAAATCGAGGAAAAATCGACAGCAACGACAATTCCTTTTGTAAAAAATAATGAATTCGATTATGCTGAATTGCTTGCCTGGACAGGTGAAGGTTACGAAAAATGGGCTTGGTTAATTTTTATTCCGGTGGTTATTTTTATTATCACAGCGGTTTCAAACGGAGCTAATTTAACAGATGGTATTGATGGTCTTGCCGCAGGAACTTCGGCAATATCGGTCTTGGCACTCGGAATATTTACGTTTGTATCGGGAAATATTATTTTTTCTAATTATCTGAATATTATGTACATCCCCAATTCGGGAGAGATGACGGTATTTATATCGGCATTTGTCGGGGCGCTAATTGGTTTTCTTTGGTACAATTCCTTTCCCGCATCCGTCTTTATGGGAGATACAGGAAGTTTAACGATTGGAGGAATCATTGCCGTTTTAGCAATTGCAGTTCGTAAAGAAATATTGATTGTATTATTCTGTGGAATTTTCCTTGCAGAAAGTGCTTCGGTAATTATTCAGGTAGCTTATTTTAAATATACAAAAAGACGTTTTGGCGAAGGCCGAAGAATTTTTCTGATGTCGCCATTGCATCATCATTATCAGAAAAAAGGATATCACGAAAGTAAAATTGTGACCAGATTCTGGATTGTTGCCATCATGTTAGCCATATTATCAATTGTTACTTTAAAATTAAGATAGAGTTTTAATTAAAAATTGAGAATTAAAAATTAAAAATTGTGTGTGTTCGGATAGATGAAGGAGAATATTATTCAAGAGAAGTCATTTCTCTTTGCGGTTAGAGTAGTCAATTTATATAAATACCTAACTAATACAAAAAAGGAGTTTGTTTTAAGTAAACAACTTTTAAGATCGGGGACTTCAATTGGAGCAAACATTGAAGAGTCGATTGGAGGACGTTCTGATAAAGAGTTTCTGTTTAAGCTTGAGATTTCATATAAAGAAGCCAGAGAAACGATTTATTGGTTGAAATTATTGAAAGCAACAGATTATATTTCTGCAAATGAGTTCGAAAGTGTTCATAAAGAAGCAGAAGAAATATGTAAAATATTAGCGAAAATTATAATAACCTTAAAAGGGAAAACGTGATGGAATTAGAAACTTTATATGTTAGATTTTTAATTTTTAATTCTCAATTTTTAATTTATAAAGTATGAGGTTAGTAGTACTTGGCGGAGGAGAAAGTGGCGTTGGAACGGCTATTCTCGGAAAGAAACAAGGGTACGAAGTTTTTGTATCAGATTTTGGAAAAATAAAAGAGAGCTATAAAGAAGTTCTTATCATTAATAAAATTGCTTGGGAAGAAGAAAAACATACAGAAGACCTGATTTTAAATGCCGACGTGGTAATGAAAAGTCCGGGAATTCCAGAGAAATCTCCCATAGTACAAAAACTGATTGTTGCCGGAATTAAAGTCATTTCGGAAATTGAGTTTGCTAAACCTTTTACAGAAGCATTGACTATCGGGATTACAGGTAGTAACGGTAAAACCACCACGACGATGTTAACACATCACTTGTTGAAATCAGCAGGTTTGAATGTTGGTTTAGGAGGTAACATCGGAAAAAGTTTTGCCTGGCAGGTAGCCGAAAATAAATACGATGCCTATGTTCTTGAATTAAGCAGTTTTCAGCTCGACGGAATTATAGATTACAGGCCGGATATTGCCATAATTACGAATATTAGCCCGGATCATTTAGACCGGTACGAATATAAATATCAAAATTACATCGATTCAAAGTTTCGAATAACAATGAATCAGACCGAAAGCGATTATCTTATTTACGATGCAGATGATGAGGCAATTGCAGAATGGTTAAAAAATAACAAAACAAAAGCAAAATTAATTCCTTTTTCATTGACTGAAAAATTTGATGAAGGGGCTTCTATAAATAACAACAAAATGGAAATAAAGATCAACCAAGAAGAGTTTACAATGGAAACAGAATACATTGCGTTAGAAGGAAAACATAACATGAAAAACGCAATGGCAGCAAGCTCTGTAGCGAAATTGATGCAAATTAGAAATGCAACAATCCGCGAAAGTTTATCTAATTTTCAAGGTGTTGAACACCGTTTAGAGAAAGTTCTAAAAATTCAGAATGTACAATATATCAACGATTCGAAAGCAACGAATGTAAACGCTACTTTTTTTGCTTTAGACAGCATGAATGTACCAACCGTTTGGATTGTTGGAGGTGTTGATAAAGGAAACGACTATAACGAATTGATGTCATTGGTTCGCGAAAAAGTAAAAGCTATTATTTGCCTTGGAGTTGATAATCATAAAATTATCAATGCTTTTGGTAACGTAGTAGATATAATGGTTGAAGTAAATAACATGAACGACGCGGTAAAAACTGCGCAACGTTTAACAGAAAAAGGTGATGCTGTTTTATTATCTCCAGCCTGCGCAAGTTTCGATTTGTTCGAAAATTACGAAGATCGTGGTAAACAATTCAAACAAGCGGTTCATAACTTGTAAAAAAGAGTTTCAAGTTTCAGGTTTCACGTTATGTGGGAACCTGAAACCTGAAACAAGAAAAACATGAAACTAAAAACATGAAGGAATTAGTTAACAAATTAAAAGGAGATAGGGTAATATGGTCATTCGTGGCTTTATTGGCGCTGTTTTCGTTTATGCCTGTTTTTAGTGCGAGTAGTAATTTGGCGTATATAGGACATGGAACCGGAAACACACTGGGGTATTTAGTAAAACATCTGGCTCACATTTGTATTGGTTTCCTGATTATATATTGGGTACACAGAATTCCGTATCATTATTTTAGAGCAATTTCAAAAGTGGCGTTGCCTGTAGTTTGGTTCTTGTTGCTGTACACATTGCTAAAAGGAACTGTAATTGCAGGAGCAAATGCAAGTCGTTGGATTCAGGTACCATTTATAGGTATTACGTTTCAAACGTCGACTTTGGCGGCTAGTATATTGTTTATTTATGTTGCGCGTTATTTGTCAAAAACCAGAGAAGAAAACGAACCGTTTCAAACGTCATTGATACAGCTTTGGTTGCCTGTTTTTATAACATTAGCATTGATATTACCGGCTAACTTTTCGACCACAGCGTTGATATTTTCGATGGTAATTATGTTGACATTTATTGGCAGATATCCGCTAAAATATATTGGTTTTATTATTGGTTCAGGAATTGGAATGTTGTTGTTTTTCCTTTTGGTGGCAAAAGCTTTTCCGGATTCGAGATTCTTTAGCAGGGTATCAACCTGGGAAAGTCGTATTATGAACTTTACCACAGATAAGCCGGATGAAGATGATTATCAAATCGAGAAAGCAAAGATTGCAATTGCATCAGGAAAATTAGGAGGATTAGGACCTGGGAAAAGTGTTCAGAAAAACTTTTTGCCACAATCGTCTTCAGATTTTATTTATGCCATTATTGTTGAAGAATATGGTTTGGTTGGCGGAGTAGCTATTTTGGTTTTGTACTTATTACTGTTGTTCAGATTTGTAATTGCATCGCATAAAGCCAACACGCTATTTGGGAAGTTAGTCGTCGTCGGGCTTGGTTTTCCGATGATATTTCAGGCGATGATCAATATGGCAGTGGCAGTAGAATTATTACCGGTAACGGGACAAACCCTTCCGCTGATTAGTAGTGGAGGTAGTTCGATCTGGATGACGTGTTTCTCTCTTGGAATTATCATTAGTGTAACTAAAAAAGAAGAAGAAATCGCCGAAGAACAGGAAGAAAAAGAAAGAAGAAAAGAAGCGCTTCAAAGATTAATCGATAAAGAATTGGCCGAAGAAGATTTGGTTGCTACTGAAAAAGAACCAGTTTATGAAGAAGAAGGAATGTATTCGATAGAAGATAATTCCAGAAATCCAATGAATGCAGTTTTAAATAAATAGAAGAGATTAAAATAGAAATAGTTTTTTAAAGCGAATAACTTTTAAAAATATGACAAATTATAAATTCATACTAAGCGGTGGCGGAACAGGAGGACATATCTATCCTGCAATTGCTATTGCTAATGAATTAAAAATGCAATTCCCTGATGCTGAGTTTCTTTTTGTGGGAGCTCAGGACAAAATGGAAATGCAAAAAGTGCCTCAGGCAGGTTATGAAATCAAAGGACTCTGGATCGCGGGTTTGCAAAGAAAATTAACCTTGCAAAATTTGATGTTTCCGCTGAAATTGGCAACAAGTTTGCTAGAGTCAAGACGAATTATAAAACAGTTCAAACCAAATGTAGTAATAGGAACGGGAGGTTTTGCCAGCGGACCATTATTACAGGCAGCCGGAGGAGCAGGAATACCAACAGTAATTCAGGAACAAAATTCATTTCCGGGAATTACCAATAAATTGTTGAGCAAAAAGGCCAATGCAATTTGTGTAGCATACGGAAATTTAGAACGTTTTTTTCCTAAAGAAAAAATTGTTTTAACGGGAAATCCGGTTCGTCAGGATTTAATAGATATCGAAAGTAAACGCAATGAAGCAATTGCTTTTTATGGTTTAGATCCTAATAAAAAAACATTACTGGTTTTAGGCGGAAGCTTAGGTGCAAGAAGAGTGAACCAGTTAATTGAGAAAGAATTACAAAATATGCTTTCACAAGATGTTCAAATCATCTGGCAATGCGGAAAGTTATATTTTGAAGAATATAAAAAACACAATCAACAACATGTACGAGTAGTTGATTTTATCGAAAGAATGGATTTTGTATATGCTGCAGCAGATGTAATTATCTCACGAGCAGGAGCATCATCAGTATCAGAATTATGCATTGTTGGGAAACCGGTAATTTTTATTCCGTCGCCAAATGTAGCCGAAGATCATCAAACTAAAAATGCTCAGGCAATAGTAGATGCAAAAGGGGCTATTTTGTTGAAAGAATCAGAATTAGACAGTCAGTTTAGTATTGTTTTTGAAGCTTTGATGAAAGATCAGGGAAAACAAAAACAATTAAGCGATAATATCAAAAAACTGGCAATGCCAAATGCAACAAAAGTGATTGTAGATCAGATTAAAAAGTTGTTATAATATAACTTTTTAAGAAAATTATAGAACAGAATAAAAAATTTAGAACGCTATTTTTAAGCGTTTTGAGTTATTAAAATAATAAAATTACAAAGGCCTAAGTACTAGTTTTTTATACAATAAAGCAACTTGTAAATAGCTCAAAATTAAATAGAAATGAATTTAAATCAGATACAGAACGTTTATTTTATTGGCATTGGAGGCATCGGAATGAGTGCTCTGGCCCGCTATTTTAAAAATATCGGGAAACAGGTTTCTGGTTACGACAAAACGCCATCGATGTTAACGAGCGAATTGATTGAAAGCGGTATTGATATTCATTTTGAAGATAATATTAGTCTAATTCCTTCTGATTATTTTGTAGAAAACACTTTGGTAATTTTTACGCCGGCAGTACCTGTTACACATTCTGAATGGCATTATTTTATCGAAAGAAATTACGAAATTAAAAAACGTGCCGAAGTTTTAGGAATTATTACCAAAGACACTTTTAGTTTTGCGGTTGCCGGAACACACGGAAAAACAACTACGTCAAGTATTTTGGGGCATATTTTGTATGAAAGCGGAGCTGATGTTACTGCTTTTGTGGGCGGAATTGTAGAGAATTACAATTCGAACCTAATCGGGAACGGAAAAACCGTAACAGTGGTAGAAGCAGATGAATTCGATCGTTCGTTTTTGCATTTACACCCTAATATTGCCTGTATTACGTCTATGGATGCTGATCATTTGGATATTTACGGAACCAGTGAAGCAATCGAAGCTTCGTTTGTAGAATTTGCTTCGAAAGTAGAAGATAAAAATAAGTTGTTTATAACAAAAGAGTTGCCGCTTGAAGGTGTGCAATGTGCTATAAATGAAGATGCTGTATATAAAGCTTTTAATGTTCGTATAGAAGACGGAAGCTATGTTTTTGATGTGCAGACGCCATCAGAAATTATGAAAGATTTGCATTTTGGATTGCCTGGAAAACACAATTTAATGAATGGATTGATGGCTATTGCAATGGCTAAGACTTTTGGCACCCCGACCGACTTGATTGCAAAAGCCATTGCTTCGTTCAACGGGATCAGAAGACGTTTTTCATACCAGATTAAATCGGAAAAATTAGTTTATATAGATGATTATGCACATCATCCAACAGAAATAAATGCTGTACATCAAGCGGTTAGAGAGTTGTATCCGGATCGTAAAGTGTTAGCGATTTTTCAGCCTCATTTATTTAGCAGAACAAGAGATTTTGCTGATGGATTTGCTGAAAGTTTATCGCAGTTTGATGAAGTGTTTTTAATGGATATTTACCCTGCACGTGAATTGCCGATGGAAGGGATTACATCGCAATGGCTGTTAGGAAAAATGACGAATTCGAACAAAAAAATTGTTGCAAAAAGTGATTTATTAGCGGAGATCAAAGCCAGTGATGCGCCAATAATTGTAACAATAGGAGCTGGTGATATTGGAGAAATGGTTCCGTCAATTAAAAAAATGCTAAATGAAAATATTTAATTGGACAAATATTCGATTAATTCTCATTTTAGGGCTTGTTTTGTTTTTATATTCTTTTGCTCAACATCGAAATGGGGATCGAAAATTAAAAAAATCGATGGTGGTTTTTGTAGGAGAAAATACGCTTTTTGTGAAGCCGGAAACGGTTAATAAATTGTTGATAGAAAATAAAAGAGACGCTTCCAGTATCCGAAAAGATGAACTAGATTTGAATAAGATTGAGAAAACCCTTGATACGCAAGAGATGATTGAGAAGTCAGATGTTTTTGTAAGTATCGATGGGGTTCTAAAAGCAGTAGTAAAACAGAGGACACCAATAGCAAGAGTTTATGATGGTGACGCTTCTTTTTATATTGACTATGAGGGTAATAAAATGCCTTTATCAGACAATTATACTGCTCGGGTTCCACTTGTTTCTGGGGCAATAAATAAAAAAAATAACGAAGATTTAGCTACTTTATTTCGCACAATTTATGACGATGCGTTTTTGAGAAAAAACATCATTGCAATTCAAATTATGCCGAATGGTAGCCTAAAAATGTTTAATAGAAATTATAATTACTTCATCGATTTTGGCAGAACGATGAATGTTGATAAGAAATTTAATAACTATAAAGCCTTTTTTCAAAAAGCGGTTTTAGATAGTTCGTTATATAAATACAGTAAGATTGACCTTAGGTTTACGGAACAAGTAGTTTGCACAAAATAATAGAAAATGGAAAAAGATAACATTGCAGTAGGTCTAGATATTGGAACGACAAAGATAGTTGCCATGATCGGCAAGAAGAACGAGTATGGAAAGTTGGAAATTTTGGGTATTGGAAAATCCAAAAGTTTAGGAGTTGCGAGAGGAGTTGTAAACAACATTACTCAAACTATTCAGTCCATTCAGCAAGCAATACTTGAGGCAGAAAACAATTCAGGTTATAAAATAAAAGATGTTGTTGTGGGTATCGCAGGACAGCACATCAGAAGTATTCAGCATACAGATTACATCAGCCGTAATAATCCGGAAGAAGTAATTGGCGAAAAAGATATTCAGCTTTTGATTGACCAGGTAAATAAACTGGCCATGTTACCGGGAGAAGAAATTATTCACGTTTTGCCACAGGAATTTAAAATCGACGGACAATCTGAAATCAAAGAGCCAATCGGAATGTACGGTGGAAGATTAGAATCTAGTTTTCACGTAGTAGTTGGGCAGGCTTCTTCGATCAGAAATGTTGGAAGATGTATTCAGAGTTCAGGAATCGAATTATCAGGATTGACATTAGAACCATTAGCTTCGGCAGATGCCGTTTTAAGTCAGGAAGAAAAAGAAGCAGGTGTAGCGCTAATTGATATCGGTGGCGGAACAACAGATTTGGCCATTTTTAAAGATGGTATTATTCGTCATACAGCAGTAATCCCTTTTGGAGGAAATGTAATTACAGACGATATTAAAGAAGGTTGTTCGATTATCGAAAAACAAGCAGAGCTTTTAAAAATAAAATTCGGATCAGCCTGGCCGGGAGAAAATAAAGACAACGAGATTGTTTCTATTCCGGGTTTAAGAGGCAGAGAACCAAAAGAGATTTCGCTTAAAAACTTATCTAAAATTATTCATGCCCGTGTGGTAGAAATTGTAGAGCAGGTTTTTGCAGAAATTAAAGCTTATGGACACGAAGATCCCCGTAAAAAATTAATTGCAGGAATTGTTCTTACCGGTGGTGGAGCTCAGCTAAAACATATCAAACAATTAGTAGAGTACATTACAGGTATGGATACCAGAATTGGATATCCAAATGAGCATTTGGCAGGAAATTCAAGCGAAGAAATTTCTAGTCCGTTATTTGCAACCGCAGTTGGTTTGGTAATGAACAGTATCGAAAATAGTACTCAAAGTGCTGTTAGAATGGAGATTGTAAATGAGCAGCCAAAAGTGGTTTACAGAAATGTTCCTCCGCAAGTGCAACAACCTGTACAACAACGATACGAAGTAGAAGAAAACTACGTTGAAAGAGTAGAAACTATTGAGGAATCAAGAGAAGTCAGAAGTAATGCCACTAAAGAAGAATCTACTGAAACTAAAATTAGAAGATCATTTTTTGACCGATATGTCGATAAAATCAAAGATTTTTTAGACAACGCAGAATAGAATAATAAAAGAAAAGGATTACTTTTTTGGCCCCAAGTCAAGAAGTAAAAAATGTATTAAATAAGAATTTCAAAAACCAAAAAGATGATGAGCAACTCAGAATTTGGAAGTATTTCATTTGATTTACCAAAAAACCAATCAAATGTTATCAAAGTAATAGGTGTAGGTGGAGGTGGTAGTAATGCTATCAACCACATGTTTAAACAAGGTATTAAAGGCGTTGATTTCATCGTTTGTAATACTGATTCACAGGCACTACAGAACAGTTCGGTACCGAACAAGATTCAGTTAGGTATGAACTTAACAGAAGGTCTTGGAGCAGGAGCAAATCCTGATGTAGGACAGCAATCTGCTATAGAAAGTATCGCTGATATCGAAAAAATGTTAGACCGTGGTACTAAGATGGTATTTATTACCGCTGGTATGGGTGGTGGTACAGGTACTGGTGCAGCTCCGGTAATTGCACAATTGGCCAAAGAAAGAGAAATTCTTACGGTTGGTATCGTTACTATTCCTTTTCAGTTTGAAGGAAAAGTGCGTCAGGAGCAAGCGCTTTTAGGAATCGAAAAATTGCGTAAGCAAGTCGATTCGCTAATTGTAATTAATAATAATAAATTAAGAGAAGTATACGGAAATCTTGGTTTTAAAGCAGGATTCTCTAAAGCGGATGAAGTTTTGGCAACAGCCTCAAGAGGTATTGCCGAAGTAATTACGCACCACTATACTCAAAATATCGATTTACGTGATGCTAAAACTGTTTTATCAAACAGCGGAACAGCAATCATGGGATCTTCTGTTGCAGCGGGTGAGAACAGAGCAAAAGAAGCTATTGTTTCAGCATTAGATTCTCCGTTGTTAAACGATAACAAAATTACAGGAGCCAAAAACGTATTGTTGCTTATCGTTTCTGGATCAAACGAAATTACATTGGATGAGATTGGAGAAATCAATGATCACATTCAGGTAGAAGCAGGTCACAATGCTAATATTATCATGGGAGTTGGTGAAGACGAAACTCTTGGTGATGCTATTGCCGTGACTATTATTGCAACAGGTTTTGATGTTGAACAACAAAATGAAATTGTAAACACAGAACCTAAAAAAATCATTCATACGCTGGAAGATGAGCAAAGAAGTGTTCATAATTTATCGAATAAATCAGTTACTTCTTTTGATGTAAATGCAGAAACACCTACTGCAAAATCTGAAGAGAAAATTGTTTTTGATTTAATGGATGACGAAGATACCGAAATGCCGTTTACAGCTACGCATGTTGCTCCAGTTGAAGTTGCTCCAATTGAAGTTGCACCAGTTGCTATTACACCGTCAATGAATGTTGCAGGCAATCCACCAATGAATGTTACCAGCAATCCATCAACGAATGTTGCAGGGAATAATCCATCGATGAATAAGGAAGAATTAGTGGTGATGTCTGAGTTTATCAAAAACCTTGACGTAACTTTCGAAATTGTTTCGCCTATTACAGATATTGATTTTACTATTACGACTCCGGAAACTCAAACTTTCCAGAATATACAACCAGTTCAGCAAGTTCAACAAAGAACTTTTGAAAGAGAAGAGCAAACGACTTTCTCATTCGATTTGCCTCTTTTTAGATCAGAGCCAGAAGTTAAAAAAGAACCGGTTGCAGAACAGGAAAATAAAGTTTTATTCGAATTATCGAATGAGACCCGTAATATAAAAGTAAATGATCCGGTGCAATTTGTTCCGGTAACAGAACTTTCAGATAAAGGAATCATCAAATATTCATTAGAAGAGTATATGGAGGTTGAGAATGAGTTAGTAGCATCAAAACCTGTTGATAAAGTAGTAGAAGATGTAATTCCTGCGGAATTGAATATCACTATGAAACAAAAAACTGATTTTGCAAGTGAAGCTCACTTTACAACAACTTCAGAGGTTTCTCCGATGGAATTGACAATCGAGGAAACTTTACGTTTGAGAGCCGAAGAAAGAAGAAAGAAACTAAAAGAATTTAATTATAAATTCCATAATAATGTTTCAAGAATTGATGAACTTGAAAAAGAGCCTGCTTACAAAAGATTAGGTATCGATTTATCAAATAATCAATCAAATAATAACAATTCGAGAATATCAGTTGGAACAGATAGTAACAACGATTTGCAGTTGCGTTCAAACAATTCATTTTTGCACGACAACGTAGATTAATTTTACAATCCTAATTATAAAGATAGCCCGAAAATTGGATTTAATTTTCGGGTTATTTTTTTTATCTTCGCACAGAATTTAAAATTTGACTTCTGTACTTAACTTTTAAAGTTAATTTTGTTGTCAGTTTCCGGTGAAGTCCGGAATACACTTTCAAAAAGTCATATCAATTATAGGTAGTACCTATTTAAATAAAAAAATAAGATGAGTTTACAAACATTAATCATGGACGAGATTAAAACCGCCATGAGAGCAAAAGATACTGTAGCATTAGAAGCATTAAGAGCCATTAAATCTGAAATGTTATTAGCTGCAACTTCATCAGGTTCTAAAGAGGAATTAACAGAAGACGATGAAGTTAAATTACTTCAGAGATTAGTTAAAACCCGTAAAGAAAGCGCTCGTATTTTTACAGAGCAAAATCGTCCTGATTTAGCAGAGCCGGAATTGGCTCAGGTTGCTGTAATCGAGAAATTCTTACCTGCGCAATTAAGCGAAGAAGAAGTAGAAGCTGTAGTTGCAAAAATTATCGCTGAAACCGGAGCTTCTGGAATTGCATCTATGGGTAAAGTTATGGGATTAGCATCTGCACAATTAGGCGGAACTGCTGAAGGAAAAACTATTTCTGCAATCGTTAAGAAACTTTTAGTATAAAAATATTAGATTTTAGAGTTCAGATTTTAGATTTCATTCAGTAATCTAAAATCTAAACTCAACAATCTGCAATCAAAAAGACCGCGTAGTTCAACTGGATAGAATATCAGATTTCGGCTCTGAGGGTTGGGGGTTCGAACCCCTCCGCGGTCACTACGTAAAGCTTCAGATTTCTCTGAAGCTTTTTTCTTCTTTTTATCTTTAATTACGTTCACGAGCGAGGCACTCGCACTAGCTGGGAGTTTCGTTTCAGATTTCGGTCGTTTCAGCTTCACTTCATTAAACTTTTTTTCTTCCAAAACACTTTAGACTGTTGTAAGGACGCAATACTTAGTATGATTTATTCATGTAATCTAAAAATTGAAAGCTAGTTCTATAATTAAAATTGCAATTAATAAAACAATACCAAAAATCATAAGAAATATGGAACTCCAATATAATTTCAAATTCCAATAATCTTTAAAATATTCATTGGGGTTATCTTTTTTATGCCAACTTTTGGTTTTTCTTTGCCTTTGTATCGATTAAAATAAATTGAAAGACAAATAATTATCATTGCTAATAAAACCTTTATTAGTTTAATCATTTCTGTCATTCGACTTTAATTTTTTCTGCGTGTCTAGTCTAATAATTAACCCGATTAAATTCGGCTGTTTCTCGTCAACGGAGCTATACACCATAATGTTCTCACACTACAGGTAGTTTGGGATTAAATTAAGCCCTGTTTTCGGATTTGCTAAATCTTCCAAATACATACCAATTTTTCCATTAAGCCAAATTGTTTGTAGCGTTTGTTCGGAGCTGGCTTTTTTATCTATTTCTCCCTTTAACCCATTTAAAACTATCAAATGTTTGTTGCACATAATATTCCGCTCTTTTAAACGTATCTAAATTAATTGTTATATGATGTTGTGTTCCATCAGAAATCGTATATGTTAGATTATCATTGTATAAAGTTGATAAAACTAACATTAGACTTTCAATATTTTTTTCATTTTGCCCTTTCCCTCTCATTCTATCTTCTATATGTTGCCAAGAATGCCTTATATCTCTTACGTGAGGGAATTCATTGTCAAATTCATCTTTAAGAATAGTTAATTTTTCTCTTACATCGTCAGGAATAAAAGGTGTTTTATTCTGTTTAGTCATTACAAAAATAGTATTGGCGATTTTCACTATTGCATCTAGAAAAGAATGAGCATATATAAATAGAAGCCTTTGAAATTGATCTAAAGGTATTCCGTCAATTGGTTTTCTATTTTTAATATCTTCTAGAGTTATTTTAGAAATAAACTCTTTTGTATTTTCGTACATACTTAAAGCAAGTGAAGCGTCTTCTAAGAATTTTTTGATTGGTTCTAAAAGTTGATCATAAACATCTCTTCCAATACTAAAATACTCATCAAGCTTTTCTTTACTAGTTTCTAGTATAATTTCTTTAAAAAACTTACTTTCATCAATAATTTGAGGATTTACAGTTCCATAATATTTGTCTAGTATCTTATCAATTTCTTCGGTTTTTAAAATAATAGTTTGGGCTATTAATGTTAATTGAATATTTAGTTTTGGTGAATGATAAATATTAAAATTCATATACTTATATTTTAATTTAATGATTTTTAGTTGATTCTGAGGTAAACTAGCTAATAACTAGTTTATATGTGTGACAAAATCACACAAAGCAATTTAAATTTGGGAAGATATGTGTACTAAATTCATACATTATTTACTTTCAAATCTATATCTTTTTTTACTACAAATTATCAAAAAGACTTTTAATCTGATTGATGATCTTTACCGATTACATGAGTGGCTATGCAAACAAAACCAGAAGAAAAAATCAATATGCGCATTTTAAAATATTATAATAATCTTTAATAATCTGGCTAGGTAATTGAATGCTTCCAGCAACTAATACGAAGCTCCATAGAAATCTGAAGTTTTTTTTGCTTACTTACCTTTTGAACGTCTCGTCTTATTCACGAACGTGATAATCGTGCTAAAGGAACGGGTTCTTAAATGCTACTTTCGAATTCTTATTCCTTGTTCTTGTAAATTTAATAATGCTAGAGTTTCTGACATATCTTTTCCTTTAGAAGAACAAAAGTCTATCAAGTCATATTCTATTGCACGTAGAATACTTTCGGCTTTATCGGAAATATCTTTAATTTTATTAAGCAATTCCTCTTTTATGTTTCCAGCATTGAAATCTTCTTCGTTTCCAATGATAACTTTGTGAACCAACCAATTCCTTTGCTTTAAAAAAGCATTTAATTCATCTTGCAATGACAAATTATATAGTTCCTCATTAATTGCAATTTTAATAGCCTTGCCTAGAGTATAACTTTGGTTTTGCTTTAAAGATTCATCCGCTCGCTCTTTTGTTTCTGTGGGATTCATTTTAAGAGTAATTGAATAACTCAACGCTTGTTCAACCATTTGGATTTTCAATACAGCTTCTCCAACAAAACAATACAAATTAATTTCATTGTGGTTGGCTGGTATTTTTGTAACATTTTTTTTCATAACTGGAGCTTTGTTTTGATTAAAATCAGCAATTATCTATTTTGCTATTTATTTAATCAAAGATATCTCTTTAGTACGCAGTGTTTTTGCGTAGTAAAAAATTTAATGAATATACGTAACCAATCATGCGGATTTGTAATCCGTGCTTCTAAAACAGATCTTAATAGATTAAATTTAGTCCTATTATTCCTTTGCTGACAAAGACAAGACTTGAAAATTATTTTCAAAAAGAATTTTTTAATAGATATTTTAAGAGGTAAGTGTAAGAATCATGTAATAATCCTCAAAAAAACGGTTAGATATTTGAATACTTCCCGCTACAAATTAAAAGAAATACAGCTAAAATTATCGCAAAAGACTGTTAGGTTTAGTTTTAATTATTTTTAAAACTTGGAATCCAGTCTTTTACAAATTTAATATAATCACCAATTGGCATATCTTCAATATCTTCAGGTGTATGAGTTGATAGAAGAGTAATTTGTAAATCTTCTGTGAATTGATTAAAAGCAATCCAAATTTCTGTATAAGGAGAAACTGTGTTTGTAGTATTAGCAGACATCCAATTTCTTACTTTCTTGATTAACGTTTTAGGATCATCATCATGACTTGAAATATCTTGTCCTGCAATGTCAGAGATAACTTTTTGATAATGGTAACGTTCTGTCTCTAAAATAAGTATTTTTTTTGTTTTCAATAATTTGTTGCCATATTCACTTGCGCCAATATCTAATCCCAATTCGTATGGCATATTGAATCTTGGTAATTCTCCTTTAGTCATTGCTTTACTTCTTGATAAATCATGGATGCCATATTTACAAGACTTGATATGATGCTTAATTTGATTTATCCTAATGTTAGAAGACGAAAGAGTCTGAGATAAAAAAGGCTGTAGTTCAAGATAAAGTGTTGAAAAGACTAAAGCCCGTAATAAGGGGGTATATTCACCATCAAATGGACAATTTATAAAAACATTATTTTCAAAAGCCATTCAGTATCACTATTTATTATGACTATAAGAAATGCGGTCTTTAATTTGGCCAGTATTTGCATGCACGACAACTTCACCTGTTTTTTCTGAAGCTTTTTCTTTAGCAAAGTCTACAGCTTGCTCAACGGTTCTAAAAGATCTTGTAGCTCTTACATTTCCTTCTGATACTACTGACCAATTTGAGTCAGTAGAAATCACATGGTATTTTGCAATACCCACGGAATGAGCTTTTGAAGCTACAGACTGACCAAGTTTTTTTGTATAAATTGACTTCCTTTTCATTTACCAAATATATTAATTAATTTTCAATTATTTAAGAATAGCGGTCTGAAAATAGTAGCTAACTTTCCAGTTACATATTTTCATTACAATTAAAATCCAATATAAAAATCATCAATCAAAACCCCTCAAATATTGCGATTAGGTCTGATTTTTCCCATCTCTGTGAAATAATTAGTATAATACTGAAAATCGTAGGGTTTGATATATTGTAAAATATATCTGCAATCAGACTTTCTATTTGTCGAATACTTCTAGTATTAACATAAGTGTAATTTCGGTGGGCTTACTGATTTATTGAATTAATGAAAACATGTCTAATAAATATTAATTTTAACTTCAAACTACCAATTAGGCTTCGTTCAGAATCTTTAGATCTTCCAATAAAAGGTTCGAATTCTATACCGTCAAGGTCACAAAACAAAAAAACACTCAAAGCGAGTGTTTTTTTGTTTTGTATTAAATTAGTTTTTGAATATAATCTTAGTTAGATAAATTTTTACCAGGAAAATATCATTTTATTTAAAAAACTGTAATCTATATTCTTTAGGGGTGATTCCTGTAATTTTCTTAAAAAGTTGCGTAAAATGTGAAGCTGTGTGAAAATTAAGCTGATAAGCAATTTCAGCAATATCTTTACTGGATTGAAGAAGTGCCTTGCTATAATTGATATCCATTTCGTTAATCCACTGTTTTGGTGATTTTTGAGTTACATTTTTCACACATTTATTAAGGTAATTTTCTGTAACAGACAGTTTATCGGCATAAAATGTTACTCTTTTTTCATCTCTGTGATATTTAAACAAAATATCCCGGAACTGAAGAGACAAATCCATAGGACGAGTAGCTGATTTATGATGACTATCAGAATCGGTACTTAATATTTTAACCAAAATAAGATGAAGCATAGTAATGATGATCTCATTTAAATTCAATTCGTTAAGCCATAATTCCTGCTCCATAATGGTAAGCAGTTGTTTAATCGTTCCGTAAGTAAGGTTATCCAAATTTAAGAAAGGAGGCATAAAAAAAATGCTGGTTTTATGTTTGGGTAATTCCTGTTCAGATACAATATTGTTCTCATAGGCTAAGAAAAAACCTTGGGCATCATCAGATAATTCTATGGTTGCTGTAATTGTTCCTTGTTTGATAAAAATAACACCTCCTTTTTCTACATTATATTCTTTATTCTCCAGATACTGTTTAATATGTCCGTTGGTAATAAACAGAACAAAATTAAAAGTGGTACGGTACGGAACTACAGGCATAAGAATACCTTTTAGATAATCTTCAAGCCTGTAAAGCTGTATATCTGCATTATTAGAAAGTATTTTTTCTGTAATGTTAGGAAGGAAAAGTTTTTTATACTGAAAATTAGAAAGTGTTTCCATGTTAATTATCCTATTAAAGATCGTGCAAATTTAATAATGAATATCATTTAAAATTTATAAAATATTCCCATTTTTATCCCAAAAGGATTTCCCGGAGTATAGGTAATATCAGTAATTGGAGCAGCTTCATTTTTCAATTGGGTTTCTGTAGCAAATTGAGCTTCATTCCATTTTACATCGAATAAGTTATTGATTTGAAAATTAGCGCCCCATTTTGCACGGTTGTAGGAAAGTATCAAATCATTTACAAGGTAAGGTTTTGTTTTGAGACTATTGTCCTCAACTGCAGGTCTTTCACCTAGATAGCGATACTGTAATCCTATAGAAAAGCCTTTCAGAAAATCCCAATTTAAAGATCCGGTACTCGTAATTATTGGTGCTAACGGAATATAATCTTCTCCTTTTTGTTCCTCCATTAATCGGGCATGAGAATAATTAACATCAGCATTTAAATACAGATTTGGTAATGGCTGGTAGCGAATACCTAAATCAAAACCATAACGTTTTGATTTACCCGAAGGTTCCACAACAGCATCATCACCTACGTAAACAAACTCCTGTTGCAGAAATAAATACCATACTGTTGGTGTAATAATCAATGATTTTAAAGGATGAAGTCTTGTTCCAAAATCACCCCCAATAGAGTATGGTAACGTGTTACGTCCGTTTTGAGGAATCACGACTCTCATATCATTAGAATGAAATCCCATACCAGTTTTTAATAACCATACAACTTTGTCACTGGAAGCATAAGATAAATTAAGCTTAGGACTCAGTCTGGTTGCTTCTGATGATTGTCCCGATGGCAATTGCTCCTGATCCAGTAAATCATGCATGTTGAAAATAAAATGATCCAGTCTTAGCGCCGGAGCAATAGTCCATTTTCCGGTTTTCCATATCAATTCTGAGTAAGCGTGCAAATTGGTTTCTACGCCAGTAACATCCATCTTTTTATCCAATAATAAATCTCTGTGGTAAACATGATTGAGCTGCAAAGTTTGAATATCGTCATTTCGGAATCCAATTCCGGATATCAATTCAAAAGAACTATTAGGAAGGATAAAATTTTTGACATGTTTAAATTCACCGCCATAAATATTTCTGCCATCTTTTTGTTGAATTTCATCTCCATGAATAGGATCATTTAAGAAAAATGTAAAATCAGAATAAAGATTAAAATTATACTTAGAGTACCAGGCCATCGCTTCAATATGCTCTGATGGAGAAATGATATGTTTAAAATTCATCTGAACATTGCTGCGAGAGGTGCTTCCGCCTTCGGTAGGATCAATGCTTCCCCAACGATCGATAATTCCTTCATTTATGGCGCGTTCCGGATTTTGTCCTGAAGCATTCCAGGAAGAATTAAATGTAGAAAATTGGATATTGAAGTAATCATTATCTGTTATCCACTGGTTGTATTTTCCAAAGATATTAACCCTGTTGAAATTTTGTTTTACATCAAAAGGCCCATCGGTGTAATTGTATTCTGTTGCTAAATAGAAATTTTTCTTGTTGTCAGGATCGTTTATGATATTGAACATTCCCAGAATTCTTTTTGTATTAAAAGAACCTGCTTCGAGTTTAATCATACTGTTTTTTAAAGCTCCATAAGTTTTAAAATCTACATAACCCGCAGTATTAAAATCTCCTCTGTCAGCATAATAGGCTCCTTTTCCAAAATCGATATTATTAATGGTTTCTGGAATTACAAAATGTAAATCTGAGTATCCCTGACCGTGAGCATGAGATACAATATTTACAGGCATTCCGTCTACATTCACACTAACATCCGTTCCGTGATCTGCATCAAAACCTCTTAGAAAAATTTGTTCTGCCTTTCCACCGCCGGCGTGTTGGGCAATAAACAAACCAGGAACTTTGCGTAACAAGTCCTGAGCTGAGTTTACCGGAAATTTATTAAGATCAACCTTTGTGATATCTGAAAGAAATGAAGTGTGATTGATAATTATTTCGGAAATCTCAATAGGTTTACGCTGAAGAAAAATGACTTTGTTTTCATACTCAGTAGTGCTATTAACAGCCAATTTCTGCTGATCATATCCCTGATGACTAATTACAAGTGTATCCGGAAAGGATTGAAAGTGCAATTTGAATGAACCATCTGGTTCTGAATGGGTATGTGTGTTTCCGTGATTGTATTCTATCAAGACATTTCCTATTGGAAATTTGCTGTCTGTATCTTTAAGGAAAGTTTGCATTTCACTTTCTTTCTTCTGTGCTACAGACGCTACACTTATCATTAAGAGAAGGAAAACTATTGTATTTTGAATTCTTGTCATTTTGTTTTTTAATATAATCCACAAAATCTGCTTGCAAAATCTTCAGGCAGATTTTGTAGATTTTTATGTTTAATGTGACTCAAAAGTCTATTATCAGTAAAAGCTAGAATCCAACCATCATACCTACAGCAATACGATTAACTGTAGAAGTTTGTGTATCGGTATTGATGATCTGTTTCGCGCCGGCATCATATTCTAAACCTATTAAGAAGTTCTTTGTGATATCATACATAGTATTGATAGAAGCAGAAGGTAAAGCAATTCGCGTATTCGTATTCGAATTATTGTTAACAAAATCTGCCGTTGAATTATCATTTATAATTTTACTGTTTACAAGCGAAACAGGAGTTGCATTATACGTCATGGTGGTATAACCTACAACTAAATTAGAATGCAGTCTTTTATTTTCTCCAAAGTAATATTCTATGCCTGCAGAACCCCCATAAATAGGGACGGTTTTAAAATTGCCATTCTGGTCATAAATAGCGTCATACATATTTCCTGCACCTCCATTACCAAACAAGGCACCGGATAAAGTATAAGAGCCTCCTATACCAGAACCAGCAACAGCCTGAGCCATAAAATAACTCTTTTCATTCAGCATGGTTTTGTAATTGGCATTAACACCCCATCCCATTGTCATAGCATTATCATTTGTGTCTTTTTCATAACGAAGCGTACGTCCCATAAAGGCTAAACGCAAGTAACCTGTTTGATCATGCAGTTTTTTGGTAAATGCTACAATTGGGTCTACAGAAAACTGACCGGGAGTAACTCCGCCAGCGATCTTAAGATATTCAGAAGAACTTTCGATACCACCTTCAAATTTCCACGATTTGTCGGCACCAAAATCATTGTAATATTTAACCTGTAGATGACGCGCCCATGTACCGCTATTAGGTCCTTCCCAGTCCAGCGTATTGTACCAGCTTGGAACACCGTTACCAAAGAAAGTCCAGTCCTGACCTATGTGCCAGTGATTGTAATCTACGTAAGCAACTCTCAATTGTAGGTTACCGCCCGCGCCGGGAGCGCCCCACCATTGTGCTTCGACATAGGCAACTAACGGACCTTTTGAGAATCCATTATAGGTGGTTTTCCATGCCAACTGTGTTTGGTACATATTAAAACCTGCATTTTTTTGATCGATTTTATTGTAAGGATCGGCTGAATTTAGGTTGAGTGACTGAGAATTCATGTCATTACCTCCTAAATTTAAGTAGCCATTTAATTTTAAACGAGGAGAAAACTCCATTTCATAAAGAGATTTTCCATCATCTGTTTTTTGTTGAGATGGAAAATTAATTTGTGCTTGTGCTGTATAACAACCAATAACAACCAAGAATAAAAATGCGAACTTACTATTTTTCATAATTGCTTTATTTTAAGTATAAGGTAATTTTGATTTCTAAATTCAATAAGAAACAACCGTACTTGCCCGATGCTAAATACTTTTTTAGTTTTTTTTTTTTTGAATAAAAAATTACTAAAGAAATAAAGCAGAAGGGTAAGGGGAGAATAGGATTATTCCCCCTTTGATAAATTATATTTTGAGTTGAATGTTATCAAAATGAGGATATACTCATCTAATTATAACTGTTATATTTTTAGAGGTGTTCCTTCTGCATTTGAAACCACTACATCAATTTGGATTAAGGCATCTTTTTGTAATGCTGATACACTAACTGTTCTTCGTGCAGGAATACCGCCAGGGAAGAATGTTGTATAAACCTCATCTACAAGGTCGCTATCTGTGATGTTTTTAAGGAAAATATTAACCTTAACTACATCTTCCATACCATGTGAAATACTTTCTAAAATTGCTTTGATGTTTTTTAAGCATTGTTCTGCCTGCTCTTTTACACCTCCGGCTATCATTTTACCCGTTTTTGGATCGATTGGTAATTGAGCTGAAAGGTGATTATAATGTGAGAATGCTACGGTTTGTGTAGACAAAGAATTCTTTGGTGCATTTTCGGTATTGTTTGCTTTTATGACAATTCCGTGCCTGTCTTCGATAGCTTGAGGAGGTGTTCCGTCTCCGTGTGATACTACTGCTTCAATTTGAACCAAAGCATGCATAGATAAATCCGAAACGGCAACGATTGTTCTTGCAGGAACATAAGCTACAGCTCTGGCAATAGCAGAGTCAGGAAAAAATGTTGCATAAACCTCATCTACAGCTTCAATGTCTGACAGGTTTTTAAGAAAGATATTAATCTTAACAATATCATCAAAAGGAATATCAATACTGTTTAAAATTGTTTTGATGTTTTTTAAACACTGTTGAGTCTGCTCTTTTACACCTCCCGTTATCAATCTGCCCGTTTTTGGATCGATTGGTAATTGAGCCGAAAGATTATTATAATGAGAGAATGATACTGTTTGCGCAGACAAAGTACATATAGGTGCATTTGCCGTGTTATTGATAAGTTTTATCAGATTACCTGCCTGTGGTGCATTAGGAATTGTACCCTCGCCATTCGAAACAAGCGCTTCAATTTGTACTAAAGCATCCAAAGGTAAAGCAGCAACTGCAACTGTAGTTCGTGTTGGAACATAAGTAGGGAAGAATATGCTATAAACTTGGTCTACAGTATCAATATCCTTGATATTTTTAACGAATACAGTGATTCTAACGACATCATTCATAACATGATCGATGCTCTCTAAAATTGCCTTGATATTTTTAAAACACTGTTCAGCCTGTTCTTTTATACCACCAGCTACTATTTTGCCAGATTTTGGGTCGATTGGTAATTGAGCCGAAAGATTATTATAATGTGAAAACGCTACAGTTTGTGAATATGGTCCGATACTTTTTGGTGCATTTTCGGTATTTCTAGCTACTAATGAGTTTATTTTATTTGATGCCATTTTGTTTATTTTAATAATTGGAGTAATTTTTAGCTGATGCAATTCTGCTGTCAAAGCAAGAAATACATGATTATTTTGAATTCAATGATATTGTAAAGAGGATGATTTTAGTTTTGTTTTTTAGTAATAAAAAAACTCTGAATAAGTAATGTAAGACATGTTCCTACCACAAACGGAAAAGTCAATACTCCGCCTACCTCAGTCAGGATGTTATGATCAATCAGGAAGTCATCAATTGCAACTGTAATCAGGACTGCGATTAATACCCACAATCCGTCTGTTTTTTTGAAACCTGAAAAAACAATAGCCGAAAGTACCGCGTTAAAACCGAATAGGCCCATATGAATACCTTCGATTGATTCGCCATACATATACGACAAATAAGCTCCCAGTAAAGATCCTACAAGGCCGTATAAAGCTGCCGCTGGGGAACTGATAAAAATTGCGATAAAGAAAATGACTCCGGATAATAATCCTCCTTGAAAAATGACTTCGCCAAAGCCATTTATGGGTGTTATAAATTCGCTATAGGCAACACTTTCCGGTTTTGCGCTAATCATTTCCGAAGGTGGGATATCTGTAAAATGATGTAATACAAAAACGGATAACCAAATTATAACAATGAATGGAAATGTAAACGCCGGATTTTTTTTGCTAATAAAAAAATGCTGGATAATACTTGCCAGTGCACCTCCTAAAACAATAAGAATCCAGATTAATATTGTGGCCTGAAAGAAAAAAGACAAAGCCACTCCCACCAAAGCCGCACTAAAACCATATAATCCGGCATTTATTTCGGATTTGTCATAACCCAGTTTCATAGCTGTAAATGTTCCAGCACTTGTAGACAGTAAAATAGCAACACCTCCCTGCCAACTTCCTATAAAAATACCAATAAGAAATAAGAGTCCTGTCCATCTGTTTTCCTGAAGCATAATTTGCCCCATTCCCTTTAATACATTGTCGATAAAGGGAAATTTTGTGAAAATTTTATCCATTTTGAATTGTTTTTTGTTTTGAATTTACCATCCTAAAAAGACCATTCCAATACCGCATATAGTGACTACAGCACCACTTACAACACTCATATAGCGTTCTAGTTTGTCGGTCTTGAAAAAAGTTGAATATCCGTATCGTCCAAGTAAAACCATGCCCAGCATCGTTGCGACAGTTGTAAGTGCAAATGGTACTACTAATGCAACAATTTCGGTCACGGAACGATTTAATCCCGAATAAAAAAGAAGTGGTGTAAGTGGTTCACTTGGTCCCATGACAAAAATCATGAACAACACAAAGGGAGTTACTTTTATTCGGCTTTGAGGCATAACGACTTCTCCGTGATTATGTTCATACACATAAACATCATCTCCTAATACATCAAAATGCTTGTGAGGTTTATTTTTTATGGTCTGAATTACTCCATACAGGAGATAGATTACTCCAAAAAGGAGCAATGCCCAACCCGAAATATTACCTCTTATTTCCTGAAACCAGGAGAATTTATTAAGCTGCCATCCCATAAAAACCCCGATAGTTCCTAAAACCAAAGAACTCAAAACGTGGCCAAAACCACAGGCAATTGTGAGCAGAATTGTTTTGCTTTTACTCCATTGTTTAGATTTCGACAAAACAATAAATGGTAAATAATGGTCCGGTCCTGATGCGGTGTGTATAAAACTTATAGATACAGCACTCAGTATTAATGCCCAAATAGTAGTATTCATAACTTATTTTTTATTCTAATTCCCAAAGGATTTCCTGAACCTTAAGGAAAAAATTATACATTACTTCACCACCATGTCCCAGTGTTCGAATAACGAATCCGTTATCTTCCATTGCCGAAATGCCGATTTCCATCTCACTTTGAGATTCAATAATAGAATAGATAGTTTCGACTAAGAGATTTTTATCCGTATTTTCTTTTGTGCTATAAAAAATAAGAGTTCCCTGATGCGTAAATTCTTCCAGATTCCCTATGCCGTTTATCGGAATCAGATCGGGTTGAATAAGCACATTGTCCTTAACAACCAATTTGTTTTTGTGATAAATCTCTGTAAGATTCTGAAAACGTCTCAATTTAAAAAGCTCTCCATAATGCTTTCTTCCACAGGTAATAATCTCACTGATTATCACCTGACTGTTTGTACCAATACGGATTTTGGCTTTACTTTTGAAATCAGAATTTTCATGAGGAACCACCGGATGCGGGACATAGGCAAAAGAAGTATCGTCCTCCATTGAGATATTAAGCTGCTGCACGGCGTCATTTTTCATATTAAATAATCTTTGATATGATTGTGACTGCAGTTGTAATGCGGCACCTTTCTCTAAATCAATATCCAATTGGTAGCGGTCACCGCATAATATTCCTGGCGAGGTACTCATTACAATTTGATAAAGCTTATTATCGGTTTTGCGTTGTCCTACAGATACTACACGAAAAGGAGGAGACACATAGAGGTCTTTTACATAGGAACTTCCTTGTTTATAACCTGCTATAATATGTAGGCGACTGTTCATTATCTTACTAGATTCGGTTCTTCACAATCTTCCAGTAAAGCATATTTTTTGATCCAGCCTATAATTTCCTGTACGCCCACATCTGTCTTAAGATTTGAAAATATAAAAGGAGCTCCTTTTCTCATTCTTCTTGCGTCATTTTCCATCACTTCAAGGCTTGCACCTACATAAGGAGCCAAATCGATTTTATTGATTACCAATAAATCTGATCTTGTGATACCTGGACCTCCTTTTCTTGGAATTTTTTCACCTTCGGCAACATCAATTATAAAAATGGTCACATCGGCAAGATCCGGGCTAAAAGTTGCTGACAGATTATCTCCGCCACTTTCGATAAAAATCAATTCAATCTCCGGAAAGCGGTTTGCCAATTCATCTACCGCCTCAAGATTCATACTGGCATCCTCGCGAATAGCGGTGTGAGGACATCCTCCTGTTTCTACCCCAATAATACGTTCATGAGGCAACAGGCTGTTTTTAGCCATAAACTCTGCATCTTCTTTGGTATAGATATCATTTGTAATCACACCAAGGTCATACGTTCCGTATAAGTGTCTGCTTAATCTTTCTAGTAAAGCAGTTTTTCCAGAACCTACAGGTCCGGCAACTCCTACTTTTATATATTTTCTATTTTTCATTTTTTTATAAATTGATTTTTAATTTTAATTATGACATGTATAGTCTTGAATACAGTCTTTCATGCTGCATGCAGCGAATGTCAAAAGAGGTATTGCAGAGTCCTACATACTCTCGCTCTAATGTTATAGTTTCCTGAGCCGTTTTTTCCATGATCGGATATAGGCGGAATAAAATATCCTGCCCATCCAATTGTCCCAGTGGTACTAACTTGACAGCATTGGTAATCATTCCGGCGGTAGAAGTGTAGTAAAATCCAAAAAGTGCTTCTTGCAAAGGAATTTTCATCATACTGCAAAACATTCCAAAAACAATAGAGTAATGAGAATTTGCATCACCATTTCGAACCGCTTCTTCATAAGCTTCCATAAGTTGGAAATTCTCATGTCTTTTGAAGATTTTAATCAAACGCAATCCCAATTTCTGGCTTGCCTGACGAATTTCTCTCGGACACTTTAAAGCGTTACATTCCTGATCCAGATCTAAAATCGCTTTCAAATCATTAGCCTCTGTAGCTTCATAGGCCAATTTTACAAAAGCACCGTCGTTGTATTTAAGATTATACTTGAGCATATTTTCTACAAACTCCTGTGCAGTTGCTGCGTTGTGTACAATTTTGTTTTGTATAAACGTTTCAAGTCCGTTAGAATGAGAATATCCTCCAATAGGCAATGTAGGATCGGAAATATGCAAAAGGCTGGCTAAAAATTTTATATTATTCATCTTTTGGAGCTGCCATTTTTAGGATTTTAGTAAAAATTGTAGAACCCAAACTTCCATGTCCGTGAGGTTCTACATTTGATTTTAACAAATTCAGTAATTTCACAGATTGTTTTTCGGGTTTAAAACCGCTCACTTCCAGCCATCTGAACATTGGCATTTCAAAAGGTAGCAAGACTTTGTCTTCTTGTATAAAAAGCGGAATATGTTTGTTTCCAATTTCATAACACACTGTTCCCATTTCGAGCATTGAAGACGGAGAAATAACAATAGTTTCTGTTTCCAGAATATTGACCACAATTATTTTCTTTTCATTTTCAAAAAGAATATCTCCTTCTCGAAGGCGTTGCCCTTCTCTAAGAAATTTAATGGCAATATCTTCTCCCTGACGTGTCTTTTTACGTTGAATTCTCTTTGTCGATTCGAACCATTCTAAGTCGAGATAATCTATCGATCGTCCGTTAATTGTACTATTCGAAATAGTACCTAAAGTTTCACTGATGGTCATCGTTTTTTATTTTTTATATTAGACCTAACAGCTTTTCAAAATCTGTTAGGTCTTTTTAGATGTCTACTACTATTAAAATAAATAATACAATTGAGTCAATGGAAGCGTTTCTGCCGGCTCACAAGTAACATGAACACCATCTACCGTTACATGATAGTTTTCAGCATTCACTTCAATTACCGGTGTTTTATCATTATGGATAAGGTCTTTTTTAGAAATGTTTCTGCAATTTTTTACAGGAAGAATCATTTTTTCTAATTTATAATCAGCAATAGATCCATTATCAATCGAAGCCTGAGAAACGAAAGTTGCACAAGTGGTGAATTTAGCGCGACCATAAGCTCCAAACATATTTCTGTAAATCACAGGTTGTGGAGTAGGGATAGACGCATTTGGATCGCCCATTTTGGCAGCAATTACAAAACCTCCTTTTACAATCATTTCAGGTTTAACACCAAATAAAGCTGGTTTCCAGATTACTAAGTCGGCTATTTTACCTGGCTCAATAGATCCAACATAGTTAGAAATACCGTGAGCAATAGCAGGATTAATAGTGTACTTGGCTACATAACGTTTTGTACGGAAGTTATCATTTTGTGTATTTTTATCTTCTTCTAATTGACCACGCTGATCTCTCATTTTGCTTGCCGTTTGCCATGTTCTGGTAATTACTTCTCCAGGTCTTCCCATAGCTTGCGAATCAGAACTCATAATACTGAATACTCCCATATCATGCAAAATATCTTCGGCAGCAATAGTTTCAGGACGAATACGAGAATCAGCAAATGCTACATCTTCAGGAATGTTTTTACTCAAATGGTGACAAACCATAAGCATATCAAGATGTTCGTCTATCGTATTAACGGTATAAGGACGTGTAGGATTTGTAGAAGCAGGCAATACATTTGGATACATTGCAGCCTTGATAATATCCGGAGCATGTCCGCCACCAGCACCTTCAGTATGGAAAGTATGAATTACTCTTCCATTGATCGCTTTCATGGTGTCTTCCAAAAATCCACCTTCGTTTAAAGTATCGGTATGAATAGCTACCTGAACATCATATTTATCCGCTACTTTAAGTGCAGCATCAATTGTTCCGGTTGTAGCTCCCCAGTCTTCGTGAATTTTTAAACCTAAGGCTCCTGCTTCAACTTGTTCTTCAAGTGGTGCTTCTGCCGAGCAATTTCCTTTACCAAAGAAGCCTAAGTTCATAGGAAATTCTTCTGCAGATTCCAACATTCTCTGAATATTGAATTTACCTGGCGTACAAGTCGTTGCGTTTGTTCCGTCATTTGGTCCTGTTCCTCCGCCAATCATGGTTGTAATACCACTATAAAGAGACGTTTCAATTTGTTGAGGACAGATATAATGAATGTGTGTATCAATTCCTCCGGCAGTTACGATATAACCTTTACCACCATGAACCTCTGTAGATGCACCGATAATCATGTTAGGAGATACTCCATCCATGGTATCTGGATTTCCTGCCTTGCCTATAGCGATGATTTTACCATCTTTGATTCCAATATCTGCCTTTACAATTCCCCAGTGATCAATAATAGTTGCTCCGGTGATACAAAGGTCTAATACGCCCTGATCTCTTGTGCGTTCAACATTTTGTCCCATCCCGTCACGAACCGTTTTTCCACCTCCAAAAACAGCTTCATCGCCATAATGGGTAAAATCTTTTTCGATTTCAATGATGATATCAGTATCTCCCAATCTAATTCTGTCTCCAGTAGTTGGACCTAATATATTAGCATATTGCTTTCTGTCTACATTTAAGCTCATGTTATGAATTTTTAAAATTTAATTGATTCGCTTTAGCTAAACTTTCTTTTTTCGTAGTATCAGAATCTGTCAATCCGTCAACAAGATTATTAAAGCCCATTGCTTTTTTGCTTCCGCCAATTGCTACAAGTATCACTTCTTTTTCCTCTCCCGGTTCAAAACGAACGGCCGTACTGGCAACAATGTTTAGTCTTTTTCCAAAAGCCTTTTCACGATTAAAACTCATCGCTTTATTCACTTCAAAAAAGTGAAAATGAGAACCCACCTGAATAGGGCGGTCTCCTGTATTGGTGACTTTTATTTTTACAGTCTCTCTGCCTTCATTGCAGATGATTGTGCCTTCTTTTACAAAAATTTCTCCTGGTGTCATAATAATTGGGATTAACGGATTGGATCATGTACGGTTACTAACTTGGTTCCATCAGGAAAAGTAGCTTCAATCTGGACATCGTGAATCATGTCAGCGACTCCCGGCATTACATCATCTTTTGTTAGGATCTGAGCTCCTTCTTGCATGAGCTCGGCAACTCTTTTGCCATCTCTTGCGCCTTCCAGTAAAAAATGACTAATTAAAGCCACTGCTTCAGGATAATTCAATTTTAGACCTCTGGCCTTTCTTTTTAGAGCAAGCTCTCCTGCTGTGTGCAACATGAGCTTCTCAATTTCTCTTGGTGTTAAGTGCATAATTATTTTTATTTAAATTAAATTTATTGTATTATTTATCTTGTTAAAAATTAAAAAAAGATACAATGAATGTCTGAAAAGTGAATATTTAATCTGTAAAAGATTCATTTATAGTTTGATATCTGTCAATAAGAATCAATAGAGTAATACCAATAATAGGCTTTTGATTTTGACAGCATTAATTTAGAGTATTAACCGTAAAAACGCTGACGGTGGAAAGAAACTCAATAACTTGCTTTTAGCAAAAACAAAATTTAAGTTTTAGCCGTAATTACAAACTTATAAATGAAAGTCTACAAAGAAGTTAACAAGTGGGAATTCGTAGGGAATGAAATAAAATATATCGGGGTAAAGTGATATACGAATAATTATGAGTGGTTATAGTAACCGACTGCGCAGAATAAAAATGAAGATTTAAAGTAGAAGCACTCCATTCTTCAAATAATAAATGAATGTCCAATAATGGTTGATTCAAATCGTCATCTATCGCAAGTCCTTCCTGAATGTCGAATACATTAAAAACAGAATTCGAAATTTGGTTATCTGTTTTTTGTGAATATGTACCGCTATTATTTTTTAATAACTGATGATTTTCACTTTTAAGCATAAAGAAAGCACCACAAAAAATTGTGAAAAAGAAGATGGCATAACGCCCAATTGATCCTTTTTTTACTTTCATTATCATAAATGTAAAGGTATACTGATAGATGTTTTTGTCACTATCAAAAAGATCATTTAAAATATTCAAAATCGGGACAAAATAATACCATTGATATTGTTAAGCTTAAATATTTAAAATCGTTTAATGTTAAGCTACTTTTAAAATTTGTGGTTTTTATAGTTGTTTTATTTCCATATTCTATGTTCGCATATAAAATCGAGTATCTTTACCGCGATCGCAATAAAGAATAGGTAGATTATCGAATGGTTTTTCTTTTCATAAATTAAAATTCTTGTTGCAATCCTGAAGTTATAAATAAACCAATTTTCCTTAATAAATAATAATCATTACTAGTGCCAATTCCTTTTAGGGTTTTTATTAGTTTTTACACTCAACCTTAATAGCTATAGCATATGACATTGATATCCAAAGAAAAATTTTCAGAAGCGGCTGGCCTTTCTAAAATTCCAATTCCCGGATTATCTTCTTATTTAATGAAAGTAATGAAGATTAATAATTTGAATACCATTGTAAAAGAGGGAGGTAATCTCGAAGGCGCAGATTTTGCAGATTATGTTTTAACAAGAATTGGTGTCAAGGTACAATTTGATGGTGCAGAATTACTGAATATCCCTAGTGAAGGAGCTTTTATTGTGATTGCAAATCATCCTTACGGCGGTATCGAATCCTTAGCTTTATTAAGTACAATTGCCAAAAGACGTCCTGATACGATGTATATGGGCAATTTTTTATTAAAGGAAATTCCGAATCTGGCAAAATGTATTATTGCGGTGAATCCATTCGAAAACGTACAAAATTCTGCAAGCATTACGGGATTAAAAATGACACTCAAAGCATTGAGCGAAGGTACTCCTGTTGCTATTTTTCCTGCCGGAGAAGTTTCATCTTATAATTTTAAGACCAGTGAAATCACAGATCCGGAGTGGCATCCTGTAGTAGGGAAGGTAATCTCGAAAGCAAACGTGCCTATTCTTCCAATCTATTTCCATGGAAATAATGGTCTTTTCTTTAGTATGCTAAAATCAATTCATCCTATGTTGCAGACTTCAAAACTAATTTCTGAGCTATTTAATAAACAAGGGCATGCATTAAAGATGACTATTGGGAAAGCCATATTTTTGACAGAGGTAAGCAGCAAAGCTTCGGATCCTTTATTGTTGAAAAATCTTAGAAATAAATTGTACGCTCTTAAAAATCAATTACACAATTAATTAATTGAATATTTAAGTAGAAGTTTAAACTTCTATAAAGGGGTTTATTTCACAAGATTTACATCTGAATTAGTATTTTATTTTTCAGAGCTTTTTTTCGGCTTTTTTACCAAAAAATAAATAGAGCATACAAAGACAATTATGTATATAACTGCCAACGCTGGCTGCTCAAATTTTAGATTTTTAAAGTCGAATTGCTTAAACAATGTTACGCCCAAAATGATTGCCACCACCAACAAGGTAAATGAGATTGATTTTTTATTTTCCATTTTTTTAATGTTTTATAAGTATGTCAATTATATTTCTTTTACAATTATTTTATTAAATCAATTTAAATCTGATGTTAACTTGCTTAAAATGACTGATTTATTTTAGCGAATATAAGAAATAATATAAAAATACTTTTTCAGGGGGAATTTTAATTTTACAAAAATCATTTAAATTCAAAACAAAAAAAGGAGTGAAAAACTTAATTTCCACTCCTAATTATTAACTATTAATTCCTTAAAGTTTTTCAGTAATCCCGTAAAGTATGCTTTAAAAATAGGAAAAAGCATAATTTTTGAAAATTCCTGGTACCTTCAAAAAACAATAATTCAATTAAAAAAAATAGCCAATTGTTAGTTGAAAAACCCGATTCTTCATATCATTAGTAATGAAATAATCTACGTCGCTTTCTTTGAAAACATTCGAATACGAAATATTATATCTTGCGTCTGCGTAAAATTTATCTTTAAACTGATAACCCAATCCAAGATTTACAGAAGTATCAATACTGCTTGAATACTTCTTAAGATCAAAACTCTCATGATGGTCATAGCCTAAAAAGTTATCCTGATATTTATTGTTTGCTTTTAAAAGTATTCCTATTTGAGGTCCTGCTTGCAGGCTTAGTCCTTTTACTACATAATATTTTAGCATTACAGGAATGTTTAAGTAGTTTAGTTTAATGGTTCCGTTGTAATTAGAATTGGTTACATCCGAATCCGAAAAAGAACTTTTTACTCCTTGCTCGCTGTACAATAATTCAGGTTGAATCGAAAAGTTTTTCGCCATAGGAATGTCGACCATAAATCCCGCCGTAAATCCTGTTTTGCTTGATGAGTTCAATTGACTTTCATCAAAAGTAAGGCTCGAAATATTTAAACCTGCTTTTACACCCAGTTTAACTTTTTGATTTTGAGCCATACAAGTAGCACCTAACCATAATGTGCATAGTATTAGCGTATATTTTTTCATAGCTTTTAGTTGTTTTTAAGAATGGTAACTCTCAAAAGAGAGCTACCGTTCTATCAGTAATTGAGTTACTTTTTAATAATCTTGGCTGAATATTTTTTACCTTGTATCATACAGTCTAAAATGTAAACTCCAGGAGTTAATGTACTTACATTGATGTTTGATGGCACATTGGTGTACGTTTTTGTAAATACTGTTTTACCATCCATAGCGTAAATGTTGATTTGTGTTTCTCCTTGAAGGTTATCTCCAAGAAAAATATTTACATTATCAACAGCAGGGTTAGGGAACACTCTAAAAGGATTTGTTATTTTTCCTAAAAGCATACCTTTTGAGTCAAACGGTTTCGACAAACTATTACATCCGTTACCATTAGTTACCTGAAGGCTGTAATTTCCTTCCCAGAAAGTAATGATCGATTTTTCGGTTGCATTTGGTATTGGTCTTTCATTTAAAAACCATTGATAAGATGCTGCTTCAACATTAGAGGTTAGTTTTTTATCCCCTGTAACCTGAATTTCCGGTACAATATTGTTTTCAAGAATAGAAATGGTAGTGCTAAAAGTTGTACCAATTCCGTTTTCATTGTAAACCGTTACAAAATAATTACCACTTTCGGTTACTGTGTGAGTTGGTTCTGTTGAACCATCAAACCATTCGTAAGCATTGTAATTTCCTGGATTCAACACAACTTCAGGACCACAAAGATCTCCGCTTGCTAAATCTGATTCGAAACTGTCAAATTTTGCTGTTATCGTTTCTGTCAGTGTACAACCGTCTTCTGTTACTAATGTTACAGTGTAATCTCCTGCTTTGGTAATTTCGATAGCATTTGAAACTTCACCGGTACTCCATTTGTACGAATCAGCTTTTATTTTCTTGCCCGTAATATTCGTTTGAGCATCAACGTATAAAGCTTTACCAGCATATCCATAAATTACGGGATTGTCAAATATTTTAAAATCTGACGATACTCCCTGATACAGATAGTTTTTTATTTCGTTGTTCATCGGAATCAAATCATTCTCTAATTTCGCATTCACATTAAACAGATGAGAATCACCACTTGTATCTAATTTTGGCTGTTTTTTGAAAACATATTCAATACTTTCACCAACTGGAATTCCCGCATCAACAACCTCTGAAATATTTTCAAGTGTGTTCATATAAGCTAAATCTAACTGAATCGCCTTTGGTGCAATTGCAATTTGTCCTTCGTTAGTAAGCTTCACTTTAAATTCGGAACCACCGCAGATATCTTTTGGTGACAATATTTGTAGAGATACATCCAGAACAGCTTCATTAATTACTTTTAGATCATCTAAAACCATATAAGAATAGCCGTCTACTAAAGAATGTCTAAATCTTAGCATGATAGATTTCCCGCTATATTTGTTCAAATTAACTACTCCCTTTTGCCATTCTTTGTCTGAATGATTTCCATTATTTTTGATTTTCCATACTTCAATCCAATCGCCTCCTAATGTTTTAATATCTAAACTAAGATCATTACCGGCATTACTGTCGATTGCATAATAAAACTCCATAGCAGTTGCATTATCAGACAGCTTTTGTAGAGGCATGATTAATTCGCCATAGTTTAAACCATTTTCTAAGGGATGGTAAAGCATCTTTGCAGAAACATCTCTTGTATGATCTTTAACAGGAATACCTAAGTATTTGTTATCTGGAGTAACCACAACTCCCCAAGGGAAAGTTCTATCACTTTGGCTTGAAACAAATCCTTTTGATCCAAATAGTAAACCTTCAGGAACATTTGAAAAAGTTTCGATAGTTAATTGTGGTGCTTTTTCAATAACCTGAAAAGTTCCTTTCAGACTTTCAGACTTCGTTTTTAGTTCTCCATCTGCCATTAGGTTTACGCTAATATCATAATTTCCTACTGCAAGATTCGGAATACCATCTATTTTATAAACAAGAGTTTGGTAGCGAAGTAAAGGACCATTTCGTTCTAATACAATTGGTTGCCCAACAGCAGTACCGTTTTGGCTAATTTGATATTCAATAGAAACTTTATTTACTGTTTTATAGGATATATTCTTTGCACTAATAAAAAATTCGTGTGAAGAGGCATCTTCATAAACCTTTTCGGCTACACTTAGATTAGAAGGCTGCAAATAATCAGGAGTCTCCTTTATTTTGATATTATCTACTGCAAAACCATTCGCAAAAAGTCCGTTATCATCGTGCACAAAAGCTACAAGAACACAAGGTTTTCCTGCATATGGTGTTAAATCTACATGATATTCGATCCAGTTTGTAATGTAAGACATTTTAAATACCTGCTCCCAGGTTTTACCTCCGTCTGTACTTACTTTTACATATCCGTCAGAAAGTCTTTGACCGTCTCCAAAACCATCAAATGATAAATGGGCTTCTTTGTAATTGCTTAAATCGAATACAGGAGAAATTAACATATCGTTCGATGAATCGCAATTGCATTTGTCATCGTTACTGGCCATAAAGTGATCGTGCCCTTCCAGGAACCAACCCGGAGAACCCAATTCAGCACTTGTTCCGTATTTCCATCCTCCACTATTACTATTTTCAGAAGTTCTCCATCCTTTGTATTGAGAAGCATCTTCAAAATCCATTGTATAAGGAAGCACAGATACTTTCATATCTTCATTGTTCCAGTTATCGAAACCAAATGTTAGCGAATTATTTTCCGGTTTAACATCCTGAGCCACATCATCAGGAAAAACTGAAACCGTAACGGTATTCTCGCCAATGCTTTTTAAATTAATATTCGGGATAGAATAAGTTAGCGTATCTCTGTATTTTTTAAAGTCTAATGTTACTTTTTCTATTTTCGAATACACTTCATTTTTCGCCTTATCCAAAATTTTAACCGTAACATTTACCTGCTCCTTATTGGTTGGAAAATTGTTAATAATCTTAGTACTAAATGCCATATTATCATTGTTGATTGTACAAGTTCCTGCATCTAATTTTGCATCTAAAACTTCAAGATCATAAGGGGCATTGCTTACGCGAATATTATCAATAAAAGCTCCTATATAGTTGCTTTTGTACTCACTCATTACTACGCGAAAGCGAATAGCAGCTTTTTTACCTGCAAGGGCATTTAAATTCATTATCCACGGTTTCATAGATGAGTTATTATTGGCACCGGTAAACCAAGGTCCGGATAATAAATCATTGTAGTGTAAAGTTTGTGGATAATTGATGTCATCCACTTTTTTCCAGTTCTGACTATCTTCAGAATATTCGACAATTAGTCCGTCATATCCGTTAGTGAACAAATAGATCATATCAAACTCTACATATGGAGATTTAACATTGGTAAAATCAAATATTGGCGATTCTAATGTGAAATCAGCATTTATTGGTATTCTTTCGGTATCTTCAAATAGTACGGTACCCCACAAATATTTTGATTTTGTATCTCTAAATGAAATTGCAGTAGTTTGCTGCCATACAAATTTTTGATTGGTAACTAATGATTTTGAGTACCAGCCTCCAGGTGTTCCTTCGAAATCCTGATAATATGGAAATTGAGTTATTACACCACTATAAACTGAATTTATAATGCTGTTATTGGTTGTTACCGGATCCTGACTGTAGGTTACAAAAGCTTCATAATCATGCAAACCAACTGCAGATAAATCGATATTTCCTAAAGGAATTGTCATTTCTGAGTTTCCTTTAAAAGCAGTATCCAATGTAATATCTTTCCAGATAGTCTCGCTTCCCGGAAGGGTATTTTTATATCCTACTTTTAACTGAGATCCTGCTGGTATATCCTGACAGCCCAAATTAAAAATTGTCATGGCTAATGGGGAATCTGCTGATAAAACGTCGCCAGAATACTCCGGAAGATTTAATTTGACCAATTTAAGATCGAAATCTTTTTGTGCAGGAGTATTAATTAAACTAGCAATAAAAGAAACTCCGTCTTTTGTACCAAATTCTGTAATAGGTTTAATATCAAGTTTAACCTCTACATAATTTACTGCAGTTGAACTTATTCTGTAAGGAATATTATCCTGAATTTTTACAGTCGTTTCTTCGCCTATTCCCAAATCTTTAGTAAAGCTAATTGCGCCATCATTGGTATAAGTGGCATTAAACTTACCACCAAAACCAGCCAGCAATAATCTTAGCTTATAGTTTAGGTTTTCATTTGCTTTGATTACAGTAGTTCCTGTATTTTTAATTTTAATATAAAAAGGTTCCTTTCCTGTTAAAGCTCCACAGGTAACAGAAGGTTTTTCAATTGATACAATTGAGATTTGGTTATCTGCATACGCCGCTCCAACGCCAATAGCATACCAGGCATTGGTAATTTGTTTGTACTCTTCAGAACCTAATCCGTAAAGGTCTTCTGCAACCATTAAAGTTGCCTGACGCATATCGCTAAAGTTGGATGAAGGAGATAAATATTCTGTAAGTGTTATATAGGCTAGTTTTTCTACCTTGGCAAGACCAATAGCTTTTACATCGTAACTATTATTAAGGTCGTTTATGCCCTTTCCACCTTCGCTTAAAAGATAAAACCAGTAATTTGTGATTCCGCTATTGATATGCACACCACCGTTATCATAGCTTACGTTTGCAGGATTGATCCAATTTACTCCTCCGTAAGTACTGGGTTGACCTTGCGCTTTTGGGTTCGACATATTTCTCATACTTCCGTGGCTGTACAATTCATTGCCCAGCATCCAGATGTCTTCTTTTTTGTCTTTTCCAACATAAAATTCAACCGCCACACCAAAAATGTCGCTAAAAGATTCATTCATAGCACCAGATTCTCCCTGATAAATTAAACCAGCTGTAAAACGCGTTACACCGTGAGTTAATTCGTGTGCCGTAATTCCTAAACCAACATAAGGAGTTTCAAAACCATCTCCAAATTGTGCCCAGCCACCAGTCCAGGAAGCATTTTCTACATTAGTACCTAAATGCGCCAGACCAATAATGTTCATTCCTTTATCATCGATACTATTTCGGTTAAATCTTTCACCATAATATTCAATGGTTTTTTGCATACCCCAATGAATATCCAAAGCAACCTCATCATGATCTTTATTATGCAGCTCATTCCAGATATTATCTTCATCAATAAATTCTGTGATTACTTCGTCTGAAGCCTGATCTGCATGATTCATATTCCAGGTATACATGGGTACATTGTATTTACCTTGTAATCCTTCTAATCGGTATCCGTCAGCATATTGTTTGGTGTTAAAATTAACTTCACCGGCATAACGCGATTTACCTCTACCAATACTTTGACCTTCAAAATTGGCATCTCGGCTAAGATCGATAGTCAAAATTATTTTTCCCGAATTTGCATCGACATAAATTGTCTGACTCGTTTGCGGATTAGTGGCATAAATATCAAATTTCCAGGCCAGGTAATAATCTTTTAATTCAGAAGAAAAATTAGGCCCAACATAAACCAGCTCCCCCTGCGGTTTAGTGCTAATATCTTTACTAACTATGGCACCTAATTTTTTACTCTCCCAAATATATTGTTTGGCATTTACCTTTTTTAGTGCAATGTCTAAAGCTGTTGCAGCATTTATTTTATAATTGTTGCTTACAGACAATTTCTTGGCCGTGAAACCAAAAGCATCAATCTTGGTTTTATTTTCTCTAACCTTATAAATTGCGCCTTCGACAGGAACAGAATTATGCAATTGCTGATAAGTGGCAAGCGTTCTGCCATGATTATCAGAGATTGATTTTAACTGCATTTTGTCTGAAGTCGACAAATCAAAATCGGTTTTTTTTACTTCGAATATATTTTTAGCCGTTAGATTGGCAGATTTAGCAAAAGACTTCACTTTTGTACTCACAGAATCCTGCGGATTTGTTTTCTCAATGGTATTATTTAGTTTTAGCCCAAATAATTTTTCGCTTTCTTTTAATTGCTTTTTAATTGCATCACTTTCTTCCTGAGAAAGTTCTTTACCGCCTATCTTTTCCTCTTGTTGCGTAAAGAGATTATTGGTATCATTGGTCTGACCAAAATTAGGGTCACTGTTTTTCTTAGAAACCTGTTCTTTTGTCTGGCTCTTGACTGACGGTCCTAATGCCGTTTTCAGGTTCCCTTGTGGTTTGTTTTGCAACGGTGACTGAGCCATTCCTACGGAACAGGCAAAGAATCCTAACAACACAAACAAATACTTGGTCTTGAAGTAAATTTGGTTCATTCTTTTAAATTTAAAATTAATATTACAGTTTGCTTAGTTAATAACCATGCTGTTTTTATAGTTCATAGTAAACCATAGAAACGGTTTCCGGAAATCAATTTTGGGATTGATCTTTAGAATTGTCTTTTGTTATTTTTTCAAGAATTTTCAAAAGGGTTTTCTTTTTTGTTTTTACTTCTTCTAAAAGTTGGTCTAAACTTTTAGAAGGTTCTTTTTTTTTCTTTGCGTTCATTCCGGCGTATTTACATCGATTGGGTAAATGTAGAATGGAGCCATCTGTTTTGGAAAAAAAGGACTATTACAAAAACACTCTCAGGCGAAAAAGGATCACCCAAAAAACACTCAAAATAACATAACGTAAACTAAAACAGGTGATTAGTTTAAATTTAAATTAAGGGATTTGTGAACTAAATGGTATTGAGATAAGTGGAAAGATTTACCTTCTCATTCGTTAAATCGAACTTTTTGCGAAGTCTTGTTCGGGCATTTTCTATAGATTTGAAAGATTGCCCTGTAATTTGTGAAATTTCTTTTGTGGTTAAATCCAAATATAAGAGCGCACATAATCTGCGGTCTTTTGGAGTAAGAGAAGGATAATCGACCGTTAGTTTATCAAAGAAAGATTTATGAACCTGCTCAAAGCTTATTTCAAATTCTTTCCAGATATCCGTATTCAGATTTTTTTCAAGACGCTTTAAGACTATATCAATAGCTTGCTGCATCTCTTTATTAACCGTTTTGAGTTTAATTTGTTTAAGATCAGTCAGGATTTCATTAATACTATCTGTACGATGTATTTCTGCCATTGCTTTTCCTATGAGTACCTTTTTCTTGGCTTCGAGGCTTTCGTTCAGGGCTTTCATATTCGATTTTAACTTCTCTTGTTCGAGTTGGTTTTTGATATTTCTGTTGCGGTATTTTATCAATAAAATAATTAAAATCAATATGCCTACAACCAGTATTAAACCAACCACAAAATACTTGAACAGCCTTTTTTGCTCAATAAGTGTTTTGATCTGGGTACGAACTTTATAATCCTGCTCAAGTTTTATTCTCTCAATATTTACAGCTTTTTCTTCGACATGTATACTATCGTTGATGGTATTGTATTTTTGAAAATAAGACACTGCATTTTTATAATCTTCCTTGCTAACATATACCTGATAAAGTATTTTGTTGAGGTTTAGACCTGAATAGGTATAAACATTTTCTTTACGTAATTCTAATGCCTTTTTTGCATTTACAATTACCTCATCGTACTTTTTTTCTTTAAGTTTATATTCAGAGAAAGATTCATAAACGAAAGCCTGACCTAAATTATCAACCTGATTGTTTAATAAAGAAAAAGCCTTGTCAAAATAAAAATCAGCATTTGTATTGTCTTTTTTTAATGCATAAGCCCTTGCTAAATTGGTACAGACATTAACCTTTAAAGCGTTGTCTTTTATGGTCTTATTTATAGAATAGGCCTTTTGATAATAATACAAAGAAGAATCTAATTTTGTATTGAGATATAAAGTACCAATATTGTTTAAAATCTTTACAAGTTTAACGGAGTCATTTTTGGATTGTTGATAGCGATAAACATTCAGGAAAAATTTTAGTGCTTTTTCTTTGTTATTTCCTACGGCATAAATAATAGCCAGATTGTTTTCTAATTTGGCTATTTCCTCAAGATTACCGTTGCTTTTATAAATATCATACGCTTTCAAATAATATTGTAAAGCAATATCTAAAACATCTTTTGATGCATACATTTTACCTGCCGTAATATAAACCTGAGCCAAAGTAACTTCAGATTCATTTGCTTTTTTTGCTTCCGTTTCGGCTAATTCGATGTATTTTAATGCCCTGTCCCAATCCGATTTTTGAAGATTTAAGGCAATTTTCCGACACAGTTCTACTTTTTTCTGATGATCGTTTATACCATTCAAACTGTCAATCATTTCTTTTGTTGACTGCGAATGAATTGTAAAAGAAAGTATAAGAAATAAAATGGAAAATAATCGTGTCATTGTGCTTTAAAAAAATATAAGGAAGAATTTCAAAATTAAACAAAATATAAAGGATCAGAATAGTCTTTAAACGATAAATTTCATTTTGTGTTGTTTTGTCTGCTTTTTTCTTTCGAATAGTATTCAATTCAACTAAAAATATAATAACGATACTAATTTTGTTTAATCTATAAGCAGTTAATGAGCTGGTTAAAAGTTCAAAAAAAAGCCTGCAGAACCAATTTGATTTTGCAGACTTAAGATTTATATGTTTTTAAATTTTTTACAACAACTTCTGAACTTCCAGCTCTGCAATAATTTGCTTTTTCATTATAGTATGAACGTAATCTTTAGCCTCAGCATAAGAGATAGCATATTTACGCGGAATATCTTGTAAATGGGTAGGGAAGCTGCTTAGTAATTTATCGTAATAAAGATCTAACTCTCTTTCGCTTGGCATTTCGAATTGTAAACGCAATTGAAATCGTCGCAACAAAGCGGTGTCAATAGTATGGTAATGATTGGTAGCGCAAATTAGCAAACTATCCGTTGGAAAATAATCAATCAACTGAATAATAGTGTTTACCAGACGTCTCATTTCGCCAACGTCCTTGTCATCGCTATCCCGGCTTTTACCAATCTGATCGAATTCGTCTAAAAATAATACGGCCTTTTCTCTAATTGCTTTATCGAATATCGTTTTTACATTTTTTGAAGTTTCACCAATTCGGGCATTGATTAACGTACTCAAATTGATGATTACAATATTTTTGTTCAAAGCAGTTGCAATGGCTTTTGCCGTTGTCGTTTTACCGCAGCCGGAATGACCGTGAAGTAATATTTTGTTATCTACTTTAAGATTGTACTTTTTTAATTCTTCAAGATATTGATGCTCTTTGATGGTTTGATTTAAGGCAGCTTTATTTTCTTCACTAAAAAGTAAATCGGCTAAAGCTATTTTTTCGGTATCGTTTACGGTAAGTTCGTATAGATTCATCTGAATTTTTATTTGGTGCAAAATTAGATTTTATTCTGCAATATTTTCATTCCATATTTCTTTTCCCAAAAAGCGGTTGCCAAAGATCGAAGTCCCAATTCTCACCAGATTTGATCCTTCGGCAATAGCCAGTTCCAGATCCTGAGACATTCCCATAGAAAGTTTTAATTCGCTTATTCCTTCTATTTTTGCCTCATAAATTCCATCCCTGATTTCTCGCAGTAATCGTAAAGAAGGCTGCATTTTTTCTTTTTCGACATCTAATAAACCAATCGTCATCAGGCCTTTTATTTTTAAAGTCTCGTATTGTTTTATTTCACGAATAAAAGAGATGACCTCATCATGCTTAAGTCCAAATTTGCTTTCTTCGAATGAAGTATTCACTTGTATAAAAACATCCAGATTTCTTCCTTCCTTTTGCAATTGTTTGTCGAGTTCCTGTGCTAGATTCAGTCGGTCCAGAGACTGTATGCATGAAACATATTTCAGTACATCTTTTATTTTGTTGGTTTGAAGATGACCAATAAAATGACGTTCTATATTTAATGATTTTAAACCAGGATCTTTATCCCGTAATTCCTGCATTTTGTTTTCGCCAATTAAGGTTTCACCAGCCTCGATCGCAATCCTGATTTTATCAGCAGGAACAGTTTTAGTCGCCAATAATAATTGTACCTCTAACGGATTTCTTCCCGAAAGTTTACAGGCAGCTTCGATTCGATCGTGAACCTCTTTTAAATTGGATAGTATCATCTCTTTCATGTGGCAAAATTAAGACTTGCCCGACCCAAAGTTGCGATCCAGTTTTTGGTATTTAAAGTAGTCCAGTTTTTACTTTGTTTTTTAAATTACAACCAGACCAGTAATGTATAATAAATGAAAAAACTGGATTATGTCGCTGCTAGATAACCAGCGTAAATTTGTTCTATTAAAAACATCAATTATTTAATAGTATATAATATGAAAGTAGCAGTATGGGATACTTATGTAACCCGAAAAGACGGAAAAATTATGCATTTTGATATTCTGGTAGACGAGAATACAAATGATGAAAATGAGATTTTTGAATTTGGTAAAAGTTATTTAAAAACCGTTTCGCAAGAAGGTCAGCCTTTAACTTCAAAAGAATGCAGGTTTTGTCATATAGATAAAGCTCCTCAAGAAGTAGAAAACCAAATTCGTGAAAATGGTTTTTCTATTATCGAAATGGAAAATTGCAATTAATTATTCTTGCAAAAATAGAATTGAAGAATTTATAGACTGAAAGTATTTTAGCTTTCAGTTTTTTTATAGGTATTCTGAAAGAGCTATAATTCCTTGTTCCATTTGTTGTTCTGTCAGCGACGCATAACCCAATCTAAATCCGGAGGCAGAATTTGTAAAACTAAAATTCTCAGGATTCATAATCTTAATGCCTTTAGCTAATAATTGCTGGCAGACAAATGCGATGTCAATTTCTGATTTTGGAACAATCCAAAAGGCCAAACCTCCTTCTGGTTTAGAGAACGTAATTTTGTCTTTGAGATGTTGCTGACAAAGACTTTCAAAATAATCTCTCTTTGCTTTATAAATCAGGTTCGTTTTTTTGAGGTGTCTTTTGATGATGCCTTCATTGATAAGATGCAATACCGCTTCTTCCATAATATTATCACCTTGCACATCGATTATTTTTCGATGTTCACCTACTTTCTCAATCCTTTCAGGAGTACTTACCAAATAACCAATACGCAACGCCGGAGCCACAATTTTACTTAAAGTGCCAATGTAAATAAAGTTTCGGGCACTTTCGTAACTCGAAATGGGTAAAATAGGACGCTGACCAAAATGAAATTCATGATCATAATCGTCTTCAATAATGGTAAAACCGTATTGATTGGATAATTCGATAAGCTTTAATCTTTTTTTAAGGCTCATTGTTACTGTAGTCGGAAACTGGTGATGTGGCGTAACATATATGGCTTTTATAGAGTTGTATTTTTTGAGGTATTCTTCGACTTCATCCAAATTCAAACCATCAGAAGTAATGCTTACCGGAAGCAAAGCTGCACCGGCATTTTCAAATGCTTTCCAAGCCGGCTGATAACCCGGATTTTCGATCATAATATAATCTCCTTTCGAGAATAAGGAATGCGCCGCAAGATACATCGCCATTTGGCTGCCGCGCGTAATGCAAATTTGATCAGGAGAAATATTCATTCCTCTTTTAAAATTAAGCATTTGGGCAATTGCTTTTCTGAACTCAGTATTCCCAAATTCATTACTGTAGCCCATAATTTGCCAACGCGATTTCCTGTTGAATATTTCTCTGTACGCACGCGCCAAATCTGTCATAGGAGCAAGGCGGCTGTCGGGCAGACCATCATCAAAAATAAGATATGGTTTTACCTCGTCCTCATTAGTATTCGCTTTTTGTTGCTGTTTTTTTTCAAGGCCAATTTCGGGTAATATATCGGCTACGAATGTTCCTTTTCGATCCATTGTAATCAGCCAGCCTTCGGCGATCAATACATCGAGGGCTTCAATTACAGTATTGCGGTTTACATGAAGTAAACCTGCCAATTGCCTGCTTCCGGGCAAGGCATTGCCACTCGATAATTTACCTGATTTTATCGCATTGATAATTGCATCGGCAATTTGCAGATAAAGTGCCGTATTCGATTTTTTGTCTAACTGAATTTCTAAAGACCAAGGTCGTAACATCTGGACTAGTTATTTATGATAAAATAGCATTATACTGATAGACCAAAGTTAAGATATTTTTGTCAAGCAAATGAAATCTGATTAATACATAAAAAGATCTGTTTTTTAATTCATTGCCTACGATTTTATTCTTCCAATATTTTTTCAGTATCAATGGCATTCTCTTCCTGATAAAGCATTTTACCTTTTATACCACTGTCTCCTAATGCACGCCCTTTTATTAACCAGGCAATCCCGAAAGCAAAAAGAGACAATGCTTCGAGAACCAAAGTCGAATATTCAAATCGCTCTAGTTTCTCTGATATTGGAACCAAAACAACAAATAAGATAATTGAATAACCACAAGTTCTGTAAATATTATTTTCGTTTAAAATGCTTTTTGGAGTTCTGGTTTCGTTTTTTTGTCCTATCGTAAAAACATTAATGGCGAGTAAAGCCATTATCAGAAATAGGATAGCAGCAAAACCATAATGAAGTCCGCCGAGCCATTCCTGATTAGAAGAAATGAGCGTGTAAATTTTGGGGTCTCTCTCCTGTTTTCCAGGAGTAGTAGGAAAAAAAGCAACGCCCAAAGCCATGATTCCGGCAATATTGGTGAGTAAATTATCGTTTTTCCAGATCGAAACATTTCCATGACCTTTATACCGAATTAAAAATAAACCAACAGCGCATAAAGTTCCGGTAAAAAACTCTCGTAAATGAGTATAATAATAATGACTGATAGAATGCTGAATATCGGTTTGAAAGTAAGAAATCAAAGAAAAACCGACTAAAAGTATCGGAAGACTTATGGCGAGATAACCAATGGCACGTCTGATTCTTCTGTAGGTGAAAACATCATAACTCTCAATTTTAATTTCATTGTTAATATCAATTTTCATGTTTGTTGATGTATTGGTTTGATAATGATAAAGTTAATGGAAAATTGTAAAGGAATTTAAAAGATAAAAAGTATGTTTTGTCGTTGCAATTTCTATGATAAAAGTATTTTTTTTCAGGAGTTAATCCTGCGCCCGAAGCTTTGTAAGCTTTTTAGAAAATAATTTTAGTCTCGCAAAGGCGCTAAGACGCAAAGTTTAAACACAATATTGCATAAAAATTATTGTAAATATTGTCAGACTGAGCGAAGTCGAAGTCCTCGTTGCGCATATTTACCTTCAGTTGTAAGAACTTTAATTTTACACAAAATAACCATAATGATTGTCATTTCGACGGAGGAGAAATCCTCGCGAGGAGCTCGACATAGATTGGATTTACGTTGAGGAGTTACTTACGGAGATTTCTCCTCCGTCGAAATGACAAGATTGGGTAAAAAAATCATTAGAAATGCTGTCAGACTGAGTGAAGTCGAAGTCCTTCTTATTAGAACCTTATTCTGAATTACTACTCAGTCAAAGGATTGTAGTTTTTATATCTTGTATAAACTTCTAAATCCTTTACAAATTCTTTTTTTAAGGTTTTGCGTTTTCCTTTTTTGTCGATGGTATAAATTTCCCTTTCATTATTGTCTAATGAAACTCCGGCAAATTCTCTTAAGCTATCTTTTTCTATTTTTAAAAACACGGTTGAACTTCCGCCGTAAACCAGCCAGGCATCTACACAATTTAAAAGTTCGTTATATTGTAAGTTAGGAAAATGATCGGAGTTTTTCATTAATACGAATTCCTTTTTTGACGGATCAAAAATGAGCAGTTTTCTTATTTCATTCGCGCCTCTTGCAGCAACCGAAGATTGAAAAGTAAGATCGTTGAATCCGTCGTTATTGAAATCTGTAAGTTCGGCATCACAATTTGTTATGCCATCTTTCAGGTATTCCAGTTTTTGTTTGATCGACCATTTGTTGTTTCGTTTTTCAAAAAGATGAATTTCAACATAAGTGCTGTCATCAGATCGAAATTGGTAGATTGTTAATTTAAATTTTCCTTTAATGCCAACCTGGGTACTATCTGTAAACGTTTCGTCTAAAACAGTTTTGGCGGTATCTGTTTTAGTTTCAGGTTTAATGACTTCTTTTTTTGCGGTCACTTTTTGAGGAAGAGACACGATTTGTTCTTTGTTCTTTTGAGAGCAGCTTACTATCAAAAATAATAAAAGGAGAACTATTGATTTTGTCATTATTGATTTACTTTCTTAGAAAACAAATTCTCTACCACCCAGGCCGGCCCAATCATCAGGAACTGAAGGTCTTTTAAGAATGATGGTTTTTTGCCTTCGATATTATGACCATAAAATTGCCCAATCCAGGCGATCACAAAAACGCCTATAGAGAAAATCCATAAAGGAACAAATTGACCGATATAATAATTTACAACCAAACATATTGCTGATAAAACAGCAATCTTAAAAGCCATAGAAACCGATAAACGAATATAAAAAATGAGTACAAAAATAAGCACTACAACAGCCCAGTTTTCGATAATAGGCGCATTTAGTTTTAAGGTATTGGCAATAAAACCACTCGGAATACTCATTAATAATCCTACTATAGAAAAGTAAATTGCAGGAACACAGATATAATGTATTGCCTTGTTTTTTGGGTTTTGATGACTTACGGCATATTCATCAAACCATTGTTGTAATGTTCTCATTGTTTTGGTTTTGAGGTTAGTTGCGTAAATCTAATCAAATTTCTTTTTCGTTGATCGATTTATGAATTTGACCTAAAAAATAATAAAAACCATTATTTGTGAATTTTTAGGAGCTAAATCCCGCTATCCGTTTCCAACGAAGTTCACTAACGCAGCAAGGATCAAACAAGAAGCTCGATAATCTTTGCCATAGCACGCGGATGACACGGATTTGCTTCGCAAAAACACGGATTTACACAAATTTTTTGTTTTGTTCGTCCTTGACGCAGGAAGAATCGCGCGAGTAGCTCGACAATCTTTGTCATAGCACGCGGATGACACGGATTTGCTTCGCAAAAACACGGATTTACACAGGTTTTTTGTTTTGTCATCCCGAGGCACGAGGGATCCCCGCAAGTAGCTCGACAATCTTGATATGCTTTGTGTTAGTTTCTTGTGGGGATCCCTCGTGCCTCGGGATGACATAAATGCGCTGGTTAACGTTCGACATTATCTTGTTATCCCTATTTTTTTGACAATTGTCAGGCTGAGCGAAGTCGAAGCCCTCGTTCTAATGGGAACGCCCTTCGACTTCGCTCAGGGTGACATTCGTGATAATGTATTAAAAATAAGTTTTTTAAATAAGGTATTGTATGACAATAAGAAGATAAGTTTTCTCATGAAAACAAGTGCCCTAGCCCTGATAGAAGTGAAAATCCTTTTGTGTCCGCCGCGGCGGACACAAAAGATTGGAACGTATAGCAGGAAACAGCTCCTAAATATTGACAGCCGAATTTGCATATTCAAAAACATTATCCCACAATTCATCGATGGTAATAAGGGCTTTGTCTAGCGGAATCACGTGCCATTTTCCGTTGGTTTCTATGCCAAGGCCAATGTTTTTTAGTTTCGATAAAGCATCTTTTACATTAAAATCAAGATCGGTGTTGAGTTTTGTCGAGAACCAGGATTCTATTTGGTTGTCGAGTTCTTCGGCGGTTAAAGGTTGGTCGCTTTGGTATAAAAAAGTATAAGCGAGAATCGTTTCTTTAAGCACTTCCTCTTCGGATGAATTTAATAGCGAATAAAAAGCGCCACTGTTGTTTCCCAGATTCTTAAAGTATAGACTGTCTGAAAGTATTTTAGAATATTTGATTTTCTTGTTTACAAAATTGCTGTATTGGCGAAATAAATACAACGACAAAACGCCAAGGGCAATTAAACCCTGATTTAGCGAGGCTTTGCTGTTGAGTAAATCGATCGTTTCGCCGGATTGATACGCTGCATACATACCAATTAAGGCCGGAATTACGGTGGTACTTAATAATGAAATTCCGCCGCCAATACCGGGAACCCAAAAGAATAATTTGTCTCTGGTAGACATTTTGGGGATGGCGTTTGGGAAAATGGTTTCGAGATCGTTTTTAGGAACACGCTTAAATATTTTTAAGGCGATTGTTCCCGGATCAATAGGCATTTTTCCTAATTTGACTTTGTTTTCGCTTAAATATTCTTTCTCGTTATAGTTAAGGTAAATCAGAACACGATCGTAATATTCGATTTCGATTTCTTTTTTCCAGAAAATGTATTTCTTTACTTTTTCTTTTGCCTGATGGTGACCACGAACGTACAATTCGTAATCTTTGAAGGCGTTAAAATCTATCGAAAGATTCAAGCCAATTAAATCAGAATCTTCAAAGGATTTGTCCAAAGTTTCCTGATCTACACGGCGATAATTGCCCTGATCTAAAACTTTTAGAAGGGTTTGTTTGAAAACAGAAAAATCACTTTTGCCTAAAAATGCCTGACGTTCTTTGAGGCTTAAATCCGGATCGAATAAGGCGTAGTTTTGCTTTAGGTTTCGGTTCAGGTTAAAGGCTTCGTAATGAAAATAGTGCTCGATGATATCAAATAATTTTTTGAAATCTTCGACCTTTTTTTGATCATCAGAGAAAGCAACGATTTGTTGTTCGAGTAAGAATTCCTTATTAAAGGGAATATAATGTTCTCGCTTCATACATTTTAGGGCTTAAATTTAGTGGTATTTCTAAAACGCAAAAGTACCATCGGAAATTTGATTTCTGAACGGATTTTGTATTAAAGTTTTATTATTTTCTTTTAAAGGCTGAATGACGGTAATGACATGGATATCACACAACAATTCCGGCAGAATTTTGCAAATAACGTACTACAGATTATCGTAAATTTGAAAGAGTTCGCTTTGAAATCAAACTCAGATTTTGAAACAGGAAATTAAAACTTTAAGCTAATAAACACCTTAATATGGAAAATATACAAACTACTAAAACTCAAAATTTTTTTAGAATACTTTTGGGAATTTTCATGATCATGGCCGCTATTGGGCATTTTACTTTTCAGCGTACCGATTTTCAGGCGCAGGTTCCTAATTGGGTTCCGCTTGATAAAGATCTTGTTGTCATACTTTCCGGAATTGTAGAAATGGCTATTGGACTTGCGGTGGTATTTATGACCAGTCACAAAGTAAAAATCGGAATTTTTCTGGCTATTTTTTATGTAATGGTTTTTCCGGGAAATATTGCTCAATATCTAAACGGAATAGATGCTCTTGGAATGAACACTGATCAGGCGCGATTGACCAGATTATTTTTTCAGCCGGTATTAATTTTATGGGCGCTATGGTCTTCCGGAGCAATTGGTTTTTTTAGAAAAGATACTAAGATGCTGAGATACTAAGTTGCTAAGGTTTTTTTAGGAAAGATACTAAGATGCTGAGTTGCTAAGGGACTAAGTTTTTTTTTAAGATACTAAGATGCTAAGAGACTAAGTTGCTAAGGTTTTTAGGAAAGGGACAGAGGAGCAAAGGCTTTTTTTAAGTTTCAGAGAGACAAAGGTTCAAAGGGATAAGTTTTTTAGAGAATAAAATTAATCGCGCAAAGGCGCTAAGACGCAAAGTTTAAACACAATCTTGTCATTTCGACGGAGGAGAAATCCTCGCAAGAAACTCTACAAAGACTAAGTTTCTAAGGTTTTATTAGAAAGTTAAAGAAGGCAAAGTTTGGAATTTGGAATTTTATCCTGAAGTTTCGGGATTGGAATTTTTTTCGGGATTGGAATTTGAAATTTTTTAATTGGAATTTCTTTTCCCAATACTATCATCATTGTAGCTCGAGCCATTTCTATTAACCTACCTTACCAAAAAAAGGATGGGAATAGAAGATAAGGTTAGACAGGTTGAAGCATTATTTGACCGTCTTGAAGTTGAAATTACTTCTTTTCAGTCAGAAACTCATTTGTATTGTAATGCAGGCTGTGGCAAATGCTGCACTACACCCAATATCGATGCTTCGCCTTTAGAATTTTTGCCTTGGGCATTTCATTTGTTTTTGAATGGCAAAGCCGAGGAAACCTTAGTACTATTGAATCAGACTTCTACTCACAATTGTTTGATATACCGTCCGCTTTCTGTTTTAGAACATAAAGGTAATTGCAGTAATTATCGGTACCGCGGGTTAATATGCCGCCTTTTTGGCTATGCCGCAAACACTGATAAATACGGAAAACTACGTCTTGCCACCTGCAAAATCATCAAAGAAGAACAGCAGGAAAACTTCATCGCAGCCGAAGAAGCTATTAACAACGGTAAATATGTCCCAATTTTTACTGATTATTATATGCGATTGAAACAGATAGACCTTAGAATGGGCGTTATTTTAGTACCCATAAACGAGGCACTCAAAATAGCAATCGAAGAAGTCTTACATTATTACGCCTACAGGCCACTTCCGAACGGACTTGGGAATATAGCTTGATTAGGGGTTCAAAGGTTCAAAGGTTCAAAGGTTGGAATTTTTTCAGTTTTGAAATTTACTAAAGTTTGGAATTTGGAATTTATTCTGAAGTTTTAAAATTTTGGAATTTACCAAAAGGTTGGAATTTGAAATTTATTCTGAAGCTTCGGGCAATGTCATTAAGTTATGCTTTTAGAAAATAAAATTATTGCAAATCAAATCCGTTTTTATTCGCGTTTTTACGAAGTAAATCTGTTTTATCCGCGTCGCAATTAGACGCTGATTTTACTGATTCGCTAAAGCGAAAACGCTGATAAAAACGGATTTTTCTAATTACTTTCTTGATTAAACGGCTAAATAATTTTATAGATTTCATCTTAACTTAATGACATTTAACTTAGGGATTGGAATTTCCTTGTTTTATTTTGAATTTTATTCTGAAGCTTCGGGCAATGTCATTAAGTTATGCTTTTAGAAAATAAAATTATTGCAAATTAAATCCGTTTTTATCCGCGTTTTTACGAAGTAAATCTGTTTTATCCGCGTCACAATTAGACGCTGATTTTACTGATTCGCTAAAGCGAAAACGCTGATAAAAACGGATTTTTCTAATTACTTTTCGTGATTAAACTGCTAAATAATTTTATAGATTTTATCTTAACTTAATGACATTTAACTTAGGGATTGGAATTTGGAATTTCTATTTTTTGGAATTTATTTAAGATCTCCCAATATCATTGCATTTACTTTTGGTGCATAATCAAAGCTTGTTTCATTTTATAATTTGAAACATAGTTTGTTTCTAAAAAATGATTTATGTCTTTTTATCCTTATAATTTTATAAGACTTTTAATACTGCTAAGATTTATAAAGAACAAGGATTTATAAAAAATAGAATGATCTATAGTAGTACTGATCGCAACGTAATGTATTAAAAACAAAGAAAAACGTAACTTTTAAGGATTCTCAAATTATTTGTCAGCTATCATTGTAGTAGCTTATACCTGTAGTTTTTTATTTTGCTTTATTGGTTTACTTAATTTAAAAAAAATCATTCTATGTCCCTCCCAAACGAATTGTACAACGCAAAATTTGCCGAATATATAGAATCGATCAAGATCATGTATTTGGTAGACGACCGATTCAAAATGATTTGTGATGATTATTGCATTAGTAAAATAAATGCCGAAAAATTCAGAAAAAAAATAGAGCGGGATTTTCAGCATCAACTCCAACACGAAAACTTATCAAAAGAGTTAGAAGATGAGATCTTGATTTACATCATGAAAAATATTTAACGAGATAAAATCCTCATCAATTTTTGTTACAAAAAAGTCAAAAAAAATGAGGGAGCAAATAGCCCCCTCATCTGGTACAACAATAAAAGAAAACAATGAATTTTAAAAATTGTTGTATTATGATTATTACTCAAATTTTCTGGTTGTTATCGATATAGAACCTGCAGAAACTCCCGTGATTACATTATACATAGGGAATACAATAGTTCCTCCCTGAGTTGGCGTACCATATAATTTAAAATCTACTGATTTTGTATTCCAATCATAAACACCCTGATTAGATTCGAGCGTCAAACCATTGGCAGTACCTTTGTACGAATATAAACCTATTGTACCAATAGCAACTTCAATCTTAACATCAATACCCGATACCGGAGTAATAGCTGTAAAAGGTGCAAAACTTAAGGTTTTAAAAAATGCTTCTGCGGTAGGATTTAATGTTGCATTATAAGCCTTCAAAGATGTTTCTGCCACAATTTTATCAATGTTAAAAGGCTGCATGCCTCTTGAGTTAGAAAAAGACCCTAAAGTGCTGTTAGTTGTATTATCGTATATGTAGCTGAATGAATTAGACCACATGGTTTCTTTAGGGTCTGACAAAGGCAGTACTTGTTTGTTTACAGGTCTTAAGTAAATATCCTGCGTTCCTGTTTTCTCTACATATCCTGAAAAAGCATAAATCATTCCTTCCATGGTAGGGTCTTGCCTATCTGTACCTATATCAATAAAACCCGGTCTGTCTACAGTGACTCTTACTTTTATATAATCGCTTTCGTTATAAACGTAACCTACATAAAATAATCTTGCTCCTACTGAAAAAGACCCTCCTGTTCCTATCCCAATTCCTCCTGAATAAATGGCTGAGGCATCATCTACAAAATACGATGCTTTTTCGGCAGAGACATAAATAGATACCGAACATTGTGCCAGGCTTTTATCGTTTTTGTCAAAAAAGTTAAAAGCAATTTTACCATCTCCCGGTACGGTGTCTACACTTCCTTTTAGATCAAGAACAATCTCGGTAGTTCCCAGATTAAGAATACCTGAACCTTCAAACCATAAGCCATGCACCGTATTGGTTTTTATATAATAATTTCCTGATTTAGAGGTTTCTATTTTTAATTTTAAAGTTTGTCCGTTGGCAGAACTTCCTTCTAATATTGTTCCTATAAAAGAAGATTGGCTACAGTTTATTGTATAAGCGGCATTGTTTTCTACCACAGTAGTTTTAAAATTAGGATTGCCCACACATATTGGGTTTGCTGACTGGTCGAATAATTTATAGGTAAAATCTCCCGCAGCTTTAGGTGTTCCTATTGCAGGAACTTCGATAGTATGTGTACCTATATCTAGTATTGTGCTTAAATAAAAACGAATTCCGTTCTGATTATCTGAGTATAACACCAGAGGTCCGCCTTTGGTCACATTTACCTTAACTTCCATAAACTCACTGTCGCCTGCTGTTTTATCTACATTATAAATACCTTTTATGGTACTTGCTGTACAATCAAAAGTAAGTTCGGCGTTAGAGTATGTACTACAATCGCTCCATTTGTCGCCTTTCCAGAATTGCAAACAATTCGTATCAGTATTAAAAACCGTTAGCCCCTTAGAAACTGCAGTTAAATTAGTGTTTAATGCAGTGATTTGTGCCGTTGTCAAACGAGGTGGCATGAAACCTTTAGTTCCGTTTTTTGATATCACTTCAAGGGTTGCATTTGCATCTCCTTTTTGTGGTCCGCCTATTACCAAAGCATCATTGCTTTGTGCGCCAACCTGCAGTATGGTAAAAATAAATGTAAGTAAAGAGAATAGATGTTTTTTCATAATTAATTAAAATTGATTAAAGTGCAAATTTCCTTATCAAATATTAACCGCCTAGACACTAAAAGTTTTTTTTATTGTAATTTAGGGTTAATTAAGGTTTTTTGTGCTACCCGTTTTTTGCCTGTGGCAATTTTTGTGGTATTAAAAAAATGCATCATTATGATTTGTTGCTAATCAATAACATGGCTTTTAGTTTTTTTCTAATTCCTTGTAATCCAATTTTATAGTATTAGCAGTACTACTATTAGAATTAGCGTTTAAAACATTTACGAATATAAAAAGTTGTATAATAAATCGCCGCGTAATGTATTAAAAGAAAGAAAAACGTAACTTTTAAGGATTTTCAAGGTAATTTGTTAGTTGTCAATATCGTAATTTATAGTGTTTTATTTTTCAATATAAAATCTATCAAGATTATGTATTGGGTAGATGATCGATTCAAAATGATTTGTGATCATTATTGTATTATTAAAGTAAATACCGAGAAATTCAGAAAAAAAAATCGAGAGGGATTTTCAGCATCAGCTCCAACACGAAAACTTATCTAAAGAGTTAGAAGACGAGATATTGATTTACATCATGAAAAATATTTAAATCAATGCTTCTTTATATTCTAAATCAAATACGATTCGAGAAGCTGTTGTGTTTCATCATCAAGTTTCCATAACGCGCGCCTGTTATTTTTAGGACCAAGACGTCTGAAGTTTTTAGGATTTAGCTTAAAAGGAAGTTCTTTATACAAACTGGCTATAAGTTGATACATCCTTTCTTCGTTTGAGGAATAGGGCAGGATCATATAAAGATCTATAAATAGTTTGCCGGAATCTACAATATAGGTTATTTGTGCATTCTCGGTTATTTTTGTGCCGTAATGATAGAATTGCAATACGGTAAAATGAAAAAGCGGTAAAAGTTCCTTTTTATGTACGGCAAGATAGTCTAAAACATCAAAAATACTTTTAGATGAGCTCTCCCAGCGTATAGCACTCTTAAGATATTCGTAGCCTGAATTCTCCCATGTGTGTACAGGCAATCCCAGAAAAATATTCATTTTTGATATGGTTTGCTGTGCGAGTACCAACTCTTGCTCATTATCTTTTTTATAGAAAATTTCTAGCTGTATATTTCCGGACTGATATCCTTCAAAATTTTTTTCGAAAGCATCAACTACTTTTTTAAGCCCGTGAGCTATGTCTTTATCTTTTACATAATGTCCGAGCGAATTTGATTTTGGGAGAGCATAAACAAAAAAGGATGAATTTGTATTCATATCTTCAAGATTAAAAGATTTTGGCTTAAAAATGAAAAATTTTGAAAGTTCTATTTTTAAAGAATCACCGCAGGCAGTTTAGTGATTGGAGGAGCACCTTGCTGCCTTTATAGCGGTGACTAAACAGTTATAATAGAACAAACTTTAAAATTATTTTAGTTAATTAGAACTTTTGCTACTTGTTTTTTTCGCTCTTGATCGTTATTGAATTGTTTAATTTTTAAGCTTTATTGTTGAAATTCAGTAGTATATCTTTTAGTTTTTTTTCTAATTCTTTGTAATCTGCTTTTATGGTATCGGCAGTAATACTATTAGAATTAAGGTTTAAACATTTGCGAATATAAGATGGTGTATACCCGTATTTTTCGACCAAAGCCTTAATCAGGCTAGGATCGTAAGTGTATTTTGTGTTTTTTTTCGTACGTTTGTCCATTGCTTAATTTGTTTCTTATTGCGGGACAAATATAGTAGGATATTTCTTAATTAACTAATAAATGTAAGATTTTTTCTAAAAATTATACTTTATGGCGGAAAATACTATACAAAGAATTAAACACTATCTTGATTATAAAGGAATTAAGGTGAGTACTTTGGAAAAAGCGGTTGGCATGTCTAACGGTTCCTTTGCGAGTCAGCTCAAAAACAATAAAACCATAGGCCTTGATAAGTTAGAAAATATCTTAAGCAAGTATCCTGATATTAATATCGAATGGCTTTTGACGGGTAAGGGAGATATGCTTAAATTTGATATTTTACAGGAAAAGAATGCAGCCTATAAAAAAACTGAAAAAGAACCTAAAAACCAGAATATTCCACTTTATAGTATTCAAACCACTTCCGGAATCATCGATTTGTTTGGTAATAACGAATATCAAACTCCTGTAGATACGATCTCTATACCTAAAATTTCTGATTCCGACGGTGCTTTATACATTACTGGCGATAGTATGTCGCCTTTGCTAAAAAGCGGCGATATTGTTATTTATAAAAAGGTTTATAATCATGAAAAGAATATCATTTGGGGCGAAATGTACCTTGTTTATGTCAACAATGATGGTAATGAATTCTTTTTTACGCGTTTTTTAAAACAATCAGAGCAGGAATCATTTGTGCAGTTGGTAGCGCAAAATCCGGATCATCAAACTATAGAATTTCCTCTAAGCAGTATCAAGGCATTGGCTTTGGTAAAAGCTTCGATTAGGGTCAATTCGCAGTTTTAAGATATAAGCAGCTGAGGTTGTGAGGGATCAACACGAAAACCTGTGGGTATAGAAAAAATTACCACGGAGAACGCAAAGTTTTTTTAATATACTAAGTTTAGAAAAAACACAAAGTTCACAAAGCTTTGTGGATTTTGATTATGCAAACACTACTTAAATCTTAGTGAACTTTGCGAATCCCAATAGCTATCGGGATTGCGTTCTCTGCGTTAAAAAATAATTAGGGAATATAAAATTTTTAATGTTTCTCGACAACATTCAGTGTTGATACGTCAATCCTAAAACCTCTGAAGCAAAAAAATTACCGCAAAGATCGCTAAGTTTTTATACTCTTAGCTTTTTATAAAAGGCAAAGTTCGCAAAGCTGTATATTGATTTAGCTTTGCGAACTCTGTGTTAAGACATTATGAGATAAAATCTTTGTTTCTCTGCGGTAAAAAACAGTCAGTATTTGTAAGCTGCTCCACAACTTTTAGCGTTGATCCGTTGTGTGTTTCTAAAATTTTTACTAAAATAAAAATATAAAAAAAGTGAGACTTTTAATCGTTGGCGTCGATTAGAAATCCCACTTTTATTGTTCCAAAAAAAAGTGACAGCATTTACTATTTTCCTTTCGGTAAAATGATAAATCTTGGGTAAAAATTATTTACCGCAATTTTACCACTAAATATAGTTGTGGCAATACGTATTTATACCTGTTTTTTTATTGTTTGCCACGAAGGCGCTAAGGCACTAAGTTTTTTTGTGGGGATGAGGGTCGCTACGAAGGGGCTAAGGCACGAAGGTTTTCTTGTTTGGGGTGCTTTGCTGTGAAGATACTAAGACTAAGTTTTAGGATTTGGTTGTGTTGCTGAAGGGTGAGGGTTTTTGGGTTAATTGAGTTCGGATCTTTTTAGTTCAATTATTTTTTCGACGTACTGGATCAGGTATTTTCTTTCTACCGAAAATATGGCGTCTTCATCTTCCGTTTTTAGATATAAATCGGCGATGCTTTCGGCACCCATTTGATTGTTTAAGTAATGATGTTCAGCATATTTTATGAGATTGTCTAAAAAAATTTCTCGTGTTTTTGCTTTTTCCAGTGTTGCTTCGTCACCTTCTTTTATTTTTTCCATTTCAGATTCCGTTAAATCTATAGTAAGATATGTGTAGTCTACAGGAACTTTTTCGAGCATTTCTTTGTCTACTTTTCCTGATCCGTAGCAATAGGCGCAGGGAGCAGGAGTCCATTTTAATTCTTTGTTCAGGCGTCGTATGTCTTCCCAATCCACAAAAGCTTTTCCCTGGCATCTTGGGCATTCTATACTTGATTTTCTAAATAGGAAATTAAAAATGGTCATTTTTTCTATATTATTTAGCGATTAGTGGCGTCGCGAATATAATTATTTATGTAAGAAAAATTGGTTTAGGAAAGCATTTTTTTAAGGAAACGATTTATGTGTCCTTAGAATTAGGCGTTTTTTATGAGTAAAACAGAATTGTTGATTTTTAGAATGGGAGTTTTTTTGCTGTGTATTTTTATTGCTATGAGACTTAAATATAGATTTATTTTGCTTTATATATTTTTAACGCAACAATAGCGCGGATTTGTAATTATAAGTGTCCGAAACCTGTTGCTCTGAAAGAGCCTTAGCAATAGCGTAGTGCGAAGCGCTATGAATGAAAAACGATTATAATTATAAGCCCTGTAAGGGCGGAAAGCCTAATTTCAAAAACTCTGTCTAAATATTTTATCTGATGTTCTCCCGGAAAACACCTTTTTATTTGAATCAGTCTTCTCCATTTTCTTATGCCCTTTCAGGGCAATTTCCACTTTTGATTTAATTCGTAGTGCGTTGCACTACGCTGTTGCTTTTTAGGGCTTTCAGCCCATTTTTAAAAGCTTCGCACACTTATAATTACAATCCGGCTATTGTTGCGTAGAGCTATTTAGCCTTTTTCTTCATCAAATAATAGGAAACGTTTTCTCCTCCCTCGGCTACAATATTCGAATGTATAAATTCGTATCCGTACCCCGCCATAAAGTTTAAAGCATCGATAATAGAATTAAATACCAAAACTTCTCCGTTTTTATCTTTTAAACGGGCTGTATCATTATTGTTCGACATCAGTTTTGTTCTTTGTCCAATGTCGATCGAAACCTTAACTTTAGAAGACATATATACTGAACTTCCAATAATTTGAAGGTATTCTACATCCAAATCCTTAATAGGAATTCCGTTGATGGTTTGTGCAAAACCAGAGAAACCGAATAATAGTGTAAGGGTAAGTAGAAGTTTTTTCATGTGTTAATTACGGTTAGTGATTAGTGATTGAGCTAAGATAATTGCGATCTAAGAATTGCAATTTTTGGTTTATAGCTTTGATACAGGCTCTTTTAAGTGATATCAAGATTTATACCATAATGTGGAAACTAACTTTGAGGATATGGGGGATTTATGCTTGTGTTTAAGCTTTGAAATGAAAAAAGCTGCATGGTTTAAGTTTGCAGCTTTTTTTTTTGATGATGATTTTGGGTGGTCGATGTGGATTGTAATGTGTGCAATTGAATGTTGGAATTTATTTGCGATATTAGGTTATTGTTGTTGGTATTGAAAGGACAGATAATTTATAGGAAAGAAATCTTTTTTTATTCATATTAGAGAGATGAACTGAAATTTTCAAGGATTTTGTGGATCTCATTAAGGTTGACATGTTGAGCTAAATTTTTCAATCCATTTATTAAAGAATTTAAGGATTCGCTTCCATCTTGAATATTTTTTATTTTCTCGCCTGCAGAACTTAAAATAGTTATAACATTTTTTAATTTTCTACCCCAACCTTTTTCTTTAATTTGATTAGCATTCTGTGCCACTTTTGTATCATCAACAAATTGTATTATATCTTTTAATGCTATAATTATATCTTTATTATTTTTATCAATTTTATCTAAAATATAATTAGCTTCTCCTTTAATATCGGAACCTAAATTATTTATAAGAGCTAAATCAATATCAATATTAATTTGTGTATTTACTTGCGTATTTGTATGTGAACTATTTTGATTTAAGATGTTAATGATAAGTGGTAGGTTATTCTCTTGTCTTCCGTGATGATCGAATCGCAATTCTCCTTTTTTGAATTTTTCAATTGTTTCATTTCTATTTTCAAACAAACCAATCAAATAACCGACATTAAAATCTCGCTGTAGTTTTGAATGAAAATATTGCGATTTATTTGCTCGTAGATGATTTATGAGATCTTCATATTCTACTGTGTAATCGTGTGATTCATCAAGGCTAATTAATTCGCTATAAGTTAGATAAGTATCTCTGGTTATTTCTTCAAACTCTCTACGAATATGCTCCCATACACCTAATTTTGATTCACCTTTAATTCTTACATAGATTCTCTTGGCTTCTTTATCAGCATGGACCATAGCAAGGGAATTACTTTTTTTATCTAAAATTACAATTCCAGAAAACCAAAAATTTGATTCATACGCATCTTGTAATTTTTTAGCCATAAATCTATGTAAAATAGCAAGAGGCATGTAATCTTTAAATTGAAAGATATAGGTGCGAACATTGTCTCCGTTGAAATCACTATATTCCATTTTTGGAGTTTTTCCAAAGGCAGAGGGTAAAAGTAGAATTTTATCATCAGGTGTATAGCATAAGTCAAATTTTTTCATCATCGATAAAATATAACCATAATGTTGCTCATCATAAGTGTAATCTTCAATAGAAATTGGTTCAAGAAGTTCCTTGAAATCCTTTATATTTATCTGTCCAAATAGATTAGCTGTTTTCTTTGCAGTAATTATTTTATATACTCCTTGAGTTATCCACGCAGGACTTAAAACGTGTAAAAAATTAAGATATGTGTCTCCAAACCATGTGACAGCACCGATAGTAGTGAAGTATTTTAATAATAATTTTTGAATCTCTGGATCTGTTGCATTATTTTGATTGCAAATTTCATTGTAATAATCATAATTTAAATAATGTTGTCCAGATGTGCATTCTTCAATGGACTTTTTAATAGTGAACCAATTATTTGGAAATTTTTCATCGACAGTATTCAAAGTCATGACTTGAAATTTCAAATTATTTACAAATTCATCAATTCCTTTTCCATTGCTACAGCTTGTATTGTAGAATCCAACGATATTAGGATATTTTTCTTTGAGGAATTTTTTATCAGTGATTTCGATCTGGTTTTCATCCTGTTTATTGAAAACAACTAAAACTGCTGCGCTTCCGCCAAGGCTTTCAATTTGTCTCAACCAATATTCAGGATCTTCTTCTTTCCGATTATCAAGCACTAATATATAAAGGCAACCATCTGTAAAAAAAAACCGGTGTACGGCATGTTGAATTTCTTGGCCACCAAAATCCCATATATGAAAAAATAATTCTCGTCCATCATTATGTTTTAATTTCCAATTGTCGATTTTAACCCCATTAGTTTGTGTTTTTCCATTTTCATAAGTGTTATGCAAAACTCTTTCTATTAGACTTGATTTTCCTGCACTTCCATCTCCAACAACAATTATTCTCCCCTCTGACAAAGGTGCATATCCGAATTCTTTGGCGGCTAGATAGTAATTCTCGACATTTTTTTGACCTAATTCAACTACTGAATTTGGTGGAAATTGTAAAGGATTACTACTTAAGGAGATTCTATGAGCTTCAGGATCGACACTATGTAATTCATGTGTTAGACAATTTTCGAGGAAATTATACTTTTTTGCAATCGAATAAGGAATGTCAGTTATTAAATTGTCATTTAGATTTATATCGATTTTTGGATTTATAGTTTCTAGTTCTGAAATATCATTGATTTTATTTTTTCTTAATGAAATTAATTTAAGTTTTTTTAAGTTTTTTATAAACGAGAGACTTTCAATGTTAGATTCAGGACAGTGCAATTCTTCTAAATTGGTTAGTTGTTTTATCACTTCAGTATTTATTTCTGGAATCCCCCAAATTGCTAGTATCTTTAAATTTTTAAAATTTGTAAGAGGTGCAATATTTCTTATTGGATTTCCTCCTAAAAAAAGGTATTTTAGTTTTTTTAAATTTGGAAATTTTATTTCTATTATTCTGTTAGAAGTTAAATTAAGGTATTCTAGGTTTGTGAAATTGTTGATTATTTCAGTGTTTTCAACATTACAGTCAAAAAGACTTAAGCCTGTAATATCTCCTGCTTCGTTAAGAGAATATGTGCTTTCATCAAGGTGAAGGTTGATTCTGAAACGTTTAACAATTTGACAGCTCAGTGTAATATTATATTCTTTTTCTAATTGAATAATTAAATCAGGTTTTTTTATTTTCTGTTTTGTCATAATTGTTTTTTTTATATTAAAGGATTAAGCTTTTGATGAAATTGGATTATATTAATTGAAATGTAAAACCATTGAAATTTATTTCCGGACAATTATACCACAAAATAAATCCCAATAACCCAGTATTTATACCTGTTTTTAAAATCCAAAAACAAAAAAAGCCCAACCACAAAAGTTGAGCTTTCAAATTATCTAATTTTATAATTGACTAATTATCTAATTTCCAGATTATCCAATAAAATCTGATATTTCCTTCCAACAGGAATAATTTCGCCATTAAACATCGTAAGCGATTTAAAAGTTACGGCTGTAATTTTGTTGCTATTTACAATAAAAGATCGATGCACCTGTACAAAATTAGCGCTGTCAATTTCTGCGGCAATGCTCGAGAGCGAACCGTAAATAATAATAGGCGATTTTAGTTTGGTGCTGTACAATTTCATATAGTTGCCCAGGCTTTCGATATAAATAATATCGCTTAGGAGGGTTTCTGTCATTTGTCCGTTTACGCGGTGCGACAGGACTTTGGTATTGGTAGTGGTTTCTTTTTTTGTGGTAGTGCCGGAGAAATAAATCTTGGCTTTTTCTATGGCTTTCGAAAATTTTTCGAAAGAAATAGGTTTGAGTAAATAATCTATCGCATCGTTTTGGTATGCCGAAAGTGCAAAGTCAGAATAAGCTGTGGTTACAATTGTAAGCGGTCTTTTGGGTTGTAGTTCCATCAATTCGACACCGGAAATTACAGGCATATTAATGTCCAGAAAAATAATATCATAGGTGTTTTCGTTGAGCATTTTTACCGCTTCCATACCACTAAAAGCACTTCCGGAATGTTCCAGATCGTCAAATTTAGAGATGTGCGATGCAAGCGCCTTATGTGCCGGCGATTCATCGTCTATGATAAGACAGCGGTAGGTAAGTGCCATATTTTTAATTTTACGATAAAGATATTCTTTTCTTTCTTGCAGTTGAGTTCGTGTCGTAAACCGTAAACTTCGAGGCGTCTTTTTAGGTTTTCGATTCCAATTCCCGTGCTCGAAAGCCGCGAACCTGATTCGAGATAATTATTCTTTAAAGTAAAAGACAATTGGTTGCATCTTACCTTTAGATCTACATTTATAAAAGGTTTTGGAGTTTCGGCAGAGAATTTAACGGCATTTTCAACCAGTGGTAAAAAGAACAAAGGCGGAATATCGATACTGTCATAATCGCCCTCAAAATGCTGAGTAACCACAAGGCGTTCGTTCTGAAAAGTATAATATTCGATGTATTTTTTTATAAAGGCAATTTCTTCTTCCAGAAAAACATAATCTTTTTTTGTGGCTTCAATCTGATAACGAAGCATGTCAGAAAGATTAAGGATTCTGTCCGGCAATTTATCAGGATCAGATAAAGATTCTCCGTATAAATTATTCATCGCATTCAGTAAAAAATGCGGGTTTAATTGCTGTTTCAAAAACGAAAGCTCAGACTTGAAATTCATGATATCCTTATCTGCGTCCCTAATTTTTTTAGTGATGACAACATGAATAAAATAAAAAAACATTCCGTTGATAATCAATGATAATATTTGGAGCGTTTTAAAATTTCCCAGACCAACCAGCGGAAAAAACCAATTCATGAAAAAGTAAAATGAAGTCCAGTAAATGACAAAGAGCGTAAAGAATGTTTTAAGTTTTCTTCTGAATAAAAAAGGTTTGATGATAAAAATGTTAAAGATGGTAACCCAGATAATACAAGGTAAATACCCAACAGCTATTTTACTGAGCATAAACGACAAATCGTGCCCATCTAGTTTTATTTCGTCATAAACACAAGCCAAAATAATCAAAACTATAAAGGTGTTTACGATGATGTTACGGAGAAAAAAGTTCTGATAAATTTTAAGAATCTTCATAACGGCAAAATTAGGCTAATATTATAGTTTGTAACACTTTGTACAGCATAAATTATACAAACGCCATTCGTATAAATAATACGCCGTTCGTATAAATATGTTGTTATAATAGATGCTTCGAAGTTACTTTTGCCCCGGGTTTTTAATCCTTTTCCAGTAAACAAATTTAATCTTATACTAATTTATGAAAACAAAAATCATTTGTGTTTTATTCATTTGTGCGTCGATACGAACTATGGCTCAGGAAAAAGAAGCTCCTATGAAAACGGTGGTAAAAGCGATAACGGATAAATTTCCGACTACTCGAATTTTAGATGTACAGTACGAACAATTAGGGCCAACAAATTATGATTCGAAGCTTTTTGGTGATCGTTATGAAAGAGGCCGAATCGACCAGCACGACCGATTAAAAGTAGCGATCAATGTGCCGTTTTTTGCCACAGCGTCAAAGCGTTTTGTGGTAACGGGTTCTTTGCGTTATAAATATGAAACCTATGATTTTGGTGATGTTTATAATTATACTACAGCGGCTACATACTCAAAACCAAAAGAAGAATTTCATTATTTTGCAGGAGCTGTGAGCGCAACTTATATGTCGACACTTTTCCGTAAACACGTTATTTACAACGCCACCGCTACCGTCGATGGGAATCAGGATAATGTACAGCGTGTAAAAGGGTTTGTAACTGCCAATATTGTTCTTAAAAGAACTGCCAATACTACTATTACGGTTGGAGCTTTGGCCATGCTGGATCCGTCATCAATTATCCCGATTACACCACTTTTTACGCTTAACCATAAATTCGAAGATTCAAAATGGGATTTGGACTTCATTCTTCCCCAGCGTTTATTGTTCAGAAGGGAATTGCTGGAAAACGGAAGAATTTCCTTTGGAACGGAACTAAATTCTGAAAGTTTTTATTTAAATTTAAATGCTTCAAATTTAAAAGGAATTTACGAGTTAAATCAGTTAGAACTAAAGTCCGGTATTACCTATGAGTACCGTATTACACCTCAAATAATTGGTTTTTTAAAAGGCGGTGTTAATAATATTTTAAGTACTCGTGTAACAGAAAGAGGTGAACGAACGTCTAAGTATATTTATGAGCACAAAGAAGATGCTCAGGGGTATTTTAGATTCGGAATCTCATACAATCCTTTTTAATCAGAATTAGTTCTATAGTTCATTTATTGTTTTATTATTAAAATAAATAATTATGGTTGTTGAAGTTTTTAAGACAAATGTGCAAAAAGAAGCAGATACGAATTATATCATTGCCGTAATCCTGACGCAGTTTCCTGATTATAAAATTAATTTTGATCTCGAAGATTGCGATAAAATATTACGTGTCGAAGGTGTAGATCTCGAGCCCAATAATATCATAGACTATGTAAATTGTCTGGGATATACGTGTGTAAAATTAGAATAGTTTATTTTTTTAGGTTGCTAATGAGCACTAAGATTAGTTTTATTTTATTGCTGTAAAAAATAAAAACAGGTATAAATACGCAGCTTTATATATCATTTTATAAATAATTTTGTACGATAATTTCTTTTGAAAATTAAGTTATGACAAGTTTTATCCTTTCACTTTTAGTTTTACTTTTAAAACAGCTTAGTTAACTGTTTTGATTCTTTATTATATTTTTGGTTCTTTTTCAGATTTGAAAAGGTTAATGCTCTTTTGGTCATTATTTTCTACATTTGTGGCCTATGAAAAAAGCACTCCATCTCTTTGATTTTACCCAAAAAGTAAATTACAAAAACGAAATTTTAGCCGGTTTAACCGTTGCTATGACTATGATTCCTGAATCGTTGTCGTTTGCTATTTTAGCTGGTTTTCCGCCTTTGGTGGGTTTATATGCTGCTTTTATTGCCGGTTTGGTTACTGCGATTTTTGGCGGAAGACCCGGAATGATTTCCGGCGGGGCAGGAGCAACTGTTATTGTTTTGATCGCCCTGATGAAATCGCACGGTATAGAATATGTTTTTGCAGCCGTCGCACTTGGCGGTGTAGTCCAGATTTGCATCGGACTTTTTAAGCTCGGAAAATTTATCAGATTAGTGCCTCAGCCCGTTATGTTTGGTTTTGTAAACGGATTGGCGGTTGTAATTTTTATGTCGCAGCTTGAGCAATTTAAAACAGTTGTAAACGGACAAGTTTCCTGGCTGCAAGGAACGCCTTTGTATATTATGCTGGGTTTGGTCGCCTTAACAATTGGAATCGTTTTACTTTTTCCGAAACTGACCAAAGCAGTTCCGGCTTCGTTAGTAGCGATAATGGTGGTTTTTGCTATTGTTTTAATTTTTAATATCGAAACCAAAACGGTCGAAGATATTGCTTCTGTTCAAGGAGGATTTCCTCCTTTTCATATCCCTAATATTCCACTTTCTTTGGAGACTTTCAAGGTCATATTTCCCTATTCTGTAATTGTTGCTGCCGTTGGTCTAACCGAAGGTTTACTTACGCTGAATCTTGTAGATGAAATTACCGGAACTCGCGGTAACAGCAATCGTGAATGTATCGCACAGGGAAGTTCGAATATTTTAAACGGTTTCTTTTTCGGGATGGGAGGCTGTCCCATGATTGCTCAAACTTTAGTCAATCTTTCGGCAGGTTCAAGAGCCCGACTTTCAGGAATTATTGCAGCTCTTACCATTTTATTGATAATCCTTTTTGGAGCCCCGGTAATTGGTAAATTGCCTATGGCGGCTTTGGTAGGTGTAATGATGATGGTGGCGATTACCACTTTTGAATGGGCGAGTTTCAGAGTCATCAATAAAATGCCAAAACATGATATTTTTGTTGGAATTCTGGTTGCCGTAATTACAATTGTATTGCACAATCTGGCTTTAGCTGTTTTGATTGGTGTTATTATTTCGGCCCTTGTTTTTGCTTGGGAAAGTGCCAAAAGAATCCGTGCAAGACATTTTATTGATGAAGCAGGAGTAAAGCATTACCAGATTTACGGACCTCTATTTTTTGGTTCGATAGCTGCTTTTTTCGAAAAGTTTGATGTTGCAAATGATCCTTATCGCGTTATTATCGATTTTAAAGAAAGCCGAATCGCTGATATGTCGGCAATAGAAGCCTTGAATAATTTAACTAAAAAATACAATCAGCTTAATAAAGTAGTAGAATTGCAGCATCTCAGCCCTGATTGTATCACATTACTTAAAAATGCCGAAGCGGTGATAAAAGTAAATGTCATTGAAGATCCTACGTATAAGGTGGTTTCTTAATAATGGTTAATGGTGAATTGTTAATTATCGAATGTCACCCTGAGCGAAGTCGAAGGGCGATCCAATTGACACGTTTAGATTAACTTTTAAACGACAAACCCGACAGGTTTTTAAAACCTGTCGGGTTTGTCGCGTTTAGAAGACGTTTATAATTATCTAATTTTCAATTCTTTGTCTAGTTTGTCAGGCTGAGCGAAGTCGAAGCCCACGTTCCAATAAGAGCGCCCTTCGACTTCGCTCAGGGTGACATGCCATTTATTGTCAAATTTTCTCATGATCTAATTTTCAATTCTTTGTCTAGTTTGTCAGGCTGAGCGAAGTCGAAGCCCACGTTCTAATAGGAGCGCCCTTCGACTTCGCTCAGGGTGACACTCCATTCATTATCAAATTATCTATTACCAAATTTCTAATTTGTTTGATTTTTGTAACTTTGCTAAATGAAACTACAAGAAACACTCGAAGATTTTTATACCGTAAAAATAAAAGGAATGCCCGAGAATCTTAAAAAAGAAATCGGACATTTTAATGTTTTTAAACTCGACGATTATGTGGGCAGTACTTGTAATCCTTTGCCTTATACGCGAAAAGACTTTTATAAAATAAGTTTGATCATTGGTAAAAACAAAGTGCATTATGCTGATAAAGTCGTTTCGATTGACGATCAGGCTTTGTTTTTTGCCAATCCGCAAATTCCGTATAGTTGGGAGCATATCGATGAAAACCAAACCGGATTTTTCTGCATTTTTACCGATGCTTTTTTTAGTCAGTTTGGGAATTTAAAAGAATATCCTTTGTTCCAGCCCGGCGGGAATCCGATTGTTCCGGTTTCTGAGGAACTCGCGCAAGATCTAAAAAAAGTGTACTTAAAAATGTTTGATGAAATCAATTCAGATTACGCTTTTAAATATGATGTAATTCGAAATTTAGTTTTTGAAATTATCCATCTTGCGCTAAAAACACAAACAGTAACTGCTTCATTATATAGTAAGTCGAATGCGACGATACGAATTTCGTCTTTGTTCCTGGAACTGTTGGAACGCCAATTTCCGATTGAATCTATTTCGCAGCAAATTAACTTTCGATCACCTTCAGAATTTGCAAATCAATTAAATGTGCATGTTAATCACCTGAATAAAGCCTTGAAAGAAACTACCGGAAAAACCACTTCGAAGATTATATCCGAAAGAATTGTTCAGGAAGCCATGATTTTACTCAAACAAACCAATTGGAATATTAATGAAATTGCGTGGTGTCTTGGCTTTGATGAATTGTCTCATTTTATCAATTTCTTCAAGAAAAATACTCAGGTTTCGCCTAAAACATATCGCGTGACCGAAATTGTTTGATTTTTGTAACTTCTTGTTTGATTCCTTTAATTTTTTAGAACGACTTCGCCAATACCTTTGTCCTGTAATTAAAATGTAAAAATTTAAAATCATGGAAAATAACAAAGTTTGGTTTATTACAGGTGCTTCAAAAGGACTTGGATTAGAATTGGCTACAAAATTATTATCAGAAGGTTACAAAGTAGCGGCAACATCAAGAAGTGAAGAGGCTTTGATTAAAGTATTGGGAGATGTATCTGAAAATTTTCTTCCTCTTGAAATGGATTTGGTTGATGAAAAAAGTGTCAAAAATGCAATTGAAGTTGCAGTAAGTCATTTTAAAACCATTGATGTTTTAGTAAACAATGCAGGTTATGGTTTATTAGGAGCATTAGAAGAATTAACCGATGAAGAATCAAGAAAAAATTATGAGGTAAACGTTTTTGGGTTATTAAATGTAATCAGAAATACAATGCCTTATATGCGCACCAACAAATCGGGGCATATTTTTAATATCGCTTCGATTGGCGGATATAATGGAGGTTTTCCGGGTTGGGGAATTTACTGTTCTACCAAATTTGCAGTTGCCGGTTTAACAGAATCTTTGGCGGCAGAAGTAAAAGAATTTGGAGTGAATGTAACATTGGTTTATCCGGGTTATTTTAGAACTGATTTCTTAAAAGACAGTTCTTTATTATTGCCACAAAGTCCAATTGCAGACTATAAAGCGGTTAGAGAATCTGAAATTGCTCATAAAGATAGTATCAACGAAAATCAGCCGGGAGATCCTGCAAAGTTTGCAACCGCTTTAATCAAAATGAGCGAAGAAGAAAATCCTGCGTTGCATTTATTTGTTGGAGAAGATGCGTATAATATGGCAAATGTAAAAATTGCAGAGGTTCAAAAAGATTTGGAGCAATGGAAATCAGTTTCTGTTTCGACAGGTTTTTAATTAGAAAATTAATTTCCATTCCAATTTATCGTAGAGGCGCACAGCAGTGCGTCTCACGCAACGTAACCCCAATTTATTCCGTTGCAACAAACCCGACAGGTTTTTAAAACTTGTCTGGTTTGTTATTTAAAATCACTATGTGCTATATTATCTAATTTTCTAATTGACACATTATCTAATTCAATCTGCAAGCATATTCTCAACTTTGCTAAATTTCCCGTCAACTTCTTCAATTTTTAAACCTAAAATATGCGCAATTAAAGGATAAACTGAAACATTCTGAAACGTTTTTACTTCTTTATCAACTTTAAAAGCCGGGCCTTTTGCATAAAAAATAGCATGCATATCTTTTTCGTTATTGTCATAACCGTGCGTTCCGCCTTTTATATGTGTACTTTCTTTGCCTACTAAGCTGTATCCTTTAGCTGCTTCAATAACAAAATCATGAACTCTTGGATTGGTTCCGTAATGGAGTCTTTTAGGAACTTCGGTAGATTTCCAGAATTTAATATGGGGCACATTTTTTAAGGCATTTGTAATCGAATCCTGATAACCGGGTTTTGCCTGAATACTCATAATTGGGTTAATAACATCTTTGTAACCCAGCCATTCCGGTTTTAGATAATCCAGAACTGCTACTTTTTTATCATTGCTGATAGCGGCCATTCCGTGATCTGAAACAATAATTAAATTGATTTGTTTTCCGATGGCTAACTGATCTAATCTTCGTGATAATTCGCCCATAATAGAATCCATTTTGATCACCATTTTTTTGTTCTCCGGAGAAAGCGGACCAAAATTATGTCCGGTATGATCGGGCTCATCAAAGTATAAAGTAACCAAATGCGGACGTTGTTTTTCAGGAAGCTCTAACCATTTTAAAACCGTATCGATTCTGGCTCCGTATGGGATTTTATTATCGTAATTTTTATAAATACCAGGATTTCTTTTGTCAATGTCAGAACCCGGCCAGAAAAAAGAAGCTGATTTTACGCCTTGTTGTTCGGCTACATTCCAAATTGGATTTCCGCCATAAAAGCGGGAATCATTTTTTGCCTTGCTTGATAATGAAAAGGATTCGTTGAGTTGAGCATCATAAAATACATTATTGATAATCCCGTGATGATCGGGATAAAGTCCTGTTACGATTGAATAATGATTCGGGAAAGTTTTACTCGGATAAGACGGTTTCATTGATTTGGCATGAACACCTTCTTTGGCAATTTGCTTCAAATTCTGAAGATTAAATTGTTTTTGATAATCCCAACGAAATCCATCCATAGAAACCAAAACTACATAAGCGTCTTTACTGGATTGGGAATAGGAAAAAGTAGTAAGAAATAAGAATGTAAAAAGTAATAGGTGAGCGGTAAATTTTCTCATTTTGCAATTTTAATAGAACCGCAAAGATACCAATAACCTGTTTTTTAAAGAAAAACAGAATGTTAAACTAAGTGAAAGTTTGCCACGAATTTCACGAATTTTCACGAATGCTTTGCGAAAAAAAAGTTTGCCACAGATTAAAGGATTAAATAGATTAAAAAAAACTTTAATCTTTGGCTAAAAAATTTACCACAAATTACACAAATTTTCACAAATACTTTGAGTACAATCTTTGAAAAAAATTTGCGAAAATTTGTGTAATTTGTGGTTAAAATAATCTTTTTAATCTGTGAAATATTTGGCAAAAAAAACGCCAGACATAAATCTGGCGTTTTAAATTTTAAGAAGTTAGAACGATTACATCATTCCTGGCATACCGCCACCCATTGGCATTCCGCCTCCGTTTTCTTCTTTAATATCAATTAATGCACATTCTGTAGTAAGGATCATTCCCGCAACAGACGCAGCATTTTCTAATGCAACACGAGTTACTTTTTTAGGATCGATAATTCCAGCTGTAAGCATGTCTACATATTCGTCAGTTTTTGCATTGTATCCAAAATCACCTGAACCTTCAGAAACTTTTGCTACAACTACAGAACCTTCAAGACCTGCATTTTCAACAATAGTTCTTAATGGAGATTCAACAGCGCGAGATACAATCTGAATTCCAGTTGCTTCGTCAGCGTTGTCAGCTTTAAGATCAGCTAATGCAGCTTTTGCTCTTAATAAAGCAACACCACCACCAGCAACAATTCCTTCTTCAACAGCAGCGCGAGTAGCGTGTAACGCATCGTCAACTCTGTCTTTTTTCTCTTTCATTTCAACTTCAGAAGCAGCACCAACATAAAGAACAGCAACACCACCAGCTAATTTAGCCAAACGTTCTTGCAATTTTTCTTTATCATAATCAGATGTAGTAGTCTCCATCTGACCTTTAATTTGGTTTACTCTGTTTTTGATGATATCAGCTTCACCAGCACCACTTACAATAGTAGTGTTGTCTTTATCTATAGAAACTCTTTTTGCAGTTCCTAACATTTCGATAGTTGTATTTTCAAGAGTATATCCTCTTTCTTCAGAAATTACAGTTCCACCAGTTAAGATAGCGATATCTTCAAGCATTGCTTTTCTTCTGTCTCCAAAACCAGGAGCTTTTACAGCAGCAATTTTAAGAGCACCTCTTAATTTATTTACTACAAGAGTAGAAAGAGCTTCTCCGTCTACATCTTCAGCAATAATTAATAATGGTTTTCCTGATTGAGCAACTGGCTCTAAAACTGGTAGTAATTCTTTTAAAGAAGATACTTTTTTGTCGTATAATAAGATGTATGGAGAGTCTAATTCAACTTCCATTTTCTCAGGGTTTGTTACGAAGTAAGGAGAAAGATATCCTCTGTCAAACTGCATACCTTCAACAACATCCACGAAAGTGTCAGTTCCTTTAGCTTCTTCAACAGTAATAACACCTTCTTTTCCTACTTTAGCGAAAGCAGTAGCGATTAATTCACCAATAACTTCGTCATTATTTGCAGAGATAGAAGCAATTTGTTTGATTTTATCAGAATCGCTTCCAACAACTTTAGCTTGTTTTGCAAGGTCAGCAACGATAGCTTCAACAGCTTTATCGATACCACGTTTCAAGTCCATTGGGTTTGCACCTGCAGCAACGTTTTTAAGACCTTCTTTTACGATTGCCTGAGCTAAAACTGTAGCAGTTGTAGTTCCGTCACCCGCTAAATCATTGGTTTTAGAAGCAACTTCTTTAACCATTTGCGCGCCCATATTTTCTAATGGGTCTTTTAATTCGATTTCTTTTGCAACAGAAACACCATCTTTAGTAACAGTTGGTCCACCAAATGATTTACCAATAATTACATTACGACCTTTTGGTCCAAGAGTTACTTTTACAGCATTTGCTAATGCATCAACACCACGTTTTAATCCGTCACGTGCTTCAATATCAAATTTTATATCTTTTGCCATTTTGTATTTGCTTTAGGCAGTAGGCTTTAAGCTTTATGCTTTCTACTGCTGAATTAATTTTTGTTTTAATTTGTAAATTTTGCTTTTAATGCTATTGATTTTTTCTATATGATTCTCTGCAATTTCATTATTAAGATATTGCAAATCTTTAGCTAAAATCAAAAGATATTCTGTCTCGCTGGCAGAACCTAAAGCTATATTGAGAAATTGATTGAATTCTTTGTCGCTATTTCTTCCACAACCCTCGCTGATATTAGTAGGGATTGATGAAGATGCTCGTCTAATCTGACTAGTTAATCCGTATAATTCTTCTTTAGGAAATAAAGAAGTCATTTTATAGATTTCTAAAGTGAAAGAGTGACTTAGCTGCCAAATATCGTATTTTTTAAAATCTCTCATTTTTTTTGTTGGCTTTAAGCTTTTTTTGGAAGCTTATAGCTTAAAGCTTAAAGCAATCTTTAGATTATAGCTAAGATATCATCTTCACGCATAATCAAATAATCAGTTCCTTCAAGTTTTAATTCTGTTCCTGCATATTTACCATAAAGAACAGTATCGCCAACTTTTACGGTCATAGTGTGATCTTTAGATCCGTTTCCTACTGCAACTACAGTTCCTTTTTGTGGTTTCTCTTTGGCAGTATCCGGAATAAAAATCCCTGACGCAGTTTTAGTCTCAGCTGCAACAGGCTCAATAAGTACGCGGTCTGAAAGCGGTTTAATGTTTAAAGTCATGATTTATATTATTAATAGTTTATATTTTTTTAATGCTAAAGTAACTTTCAGAAATTGTGCCATGCTCTTAAAACTGACATTATTTCCTAAAAAAAATGCCAGCTTTGACAGGCTGGCATTTTATATTTATTTCAAAATTATTATTTCGCTGGAGTAGTTGCCGGAGCAGGTGTTTGTTGAGCTGGAGCAGCAGGTGTGCTAGCAGCAGGAACTTCAGATTTGTCAATAATTTTAGAGTCAGTATCACTTAATGATCCTGTAAAACTTAAACTTGAAAGCAAGATTAAAGCAATCAAAATAGTAGCTAATGTCCAGGTACTTTTATCTAAAAAGTCAGTTGTTTTTTGTACTCCACCTAACATTTGAGTTCCGCTAATTGTAGACGATAATCCGCCTCCTTTAGGGTTTTGAACCATGATTACTACGATCAATAGAAAACAAACTATTGTGATTAAAACTAAAAAAATTGAAAATGTGCTCATTGCTTAATTATTATTGTTATTTTGTTGTAAAATCTTTATATCCGAAATACGGTCTGCAAAGAAACTAATTTTTTCTGGATATTTCAAAATTAATATTTCATATGCTTGTATTGCTTTTGTATATTTCTTTTGTTCCAAATAAACCCTGGCCAAAGTCTCTGTCATTAAATAAGAATTATCGTCCTTATTTAGGTCAAATTGTACTGCAGGAGTTATTGCAGTCTGTTTTATAGGAGATATTTTTGGATTTGTCTCGATGAATTTATCGATTATTTCTGCCTTTTTCTTTTTCTCCAGATCAATTATTTCTGTCTTAACTTTTGGCTCAGCTGTTTTCTCGATTTCTTTTTGCTCTTGAGGACCTTCTTCTGTTCTGTCAATTGGTTCTGTTCTTGCCAATTGAAGCCATTCCTGAAAAGAGTGTTTTTCATTAACAGAAAAATCAAGTGGTTTTCCTATTTCCAGATTTTCCTCTGCGATTTTTACAGTTTCCGGAACTTCAATTTCTTTTGGTTCTTCTGCTATTTTTGGTTCTTCAAAAACTACTGCATTTGCTTCTTTGATAGAATTTAGTATCGATTGTTCGATAGGATCAATTCTTACTGCAGGAATTTCTGGTTCTGTTGTTTCTTCTTCGTCTACTATTTCTTCAAAAAAGGTTGGCGTATGTTCTTTAATCGAAGTTAAAATAGGTTGCTCGGTAATTGACTCCTCTTTTGGTTCCTCGATTTTTGGCGCTTCTTCAAAAGTTATATTGGCTACTTCTTTTATAGATTCTAAGATAGTCTGCTCAAAAACCGGATCAATTGTTTTTTCTTCAATTTGTGCAGGTTCTTCAAAAGAGGTTGGTGTTACTTCTTTAAAAGTGTCTAAAATAGATTGTTCTGTAATAGGTTCAATTGTGTCTTCTTCAATTTTTACCGGTTCCTCAAAAGTGGTTGGTAGTACTTCTTTAAAAGTATCGAGAATTGATTGCTCAGTAATTGTAATTGGTTCTGTAATTGGCTCTACTTTAATCTCTTGGGTTTTTACTGGTTCTTCAGTTGCAGGTATTACTTCTTTAAAGGAATTTAGAATCGCTTGCTCATCGATTATTTCAATTGGCTTTTCTTCACTTTTTACTTCTTCGTCAACAGTATCTGGTGTTACTTCTTTAAACGAATTTAGAATCGCTTGCTCGTCAATTATTTCAATTGGTTTTTCTTCTGTTGCTGTCGGCTCTGCAAAAGTAGCATTTGTTGCTCCTTTAATAGAATTCAGAATCGATTGCTCAATTGGGTCAATTCGAACTTCGGTTGCTTTTTTAATTTCTTCAAAAGAAACAATCTCGCTGTCGAATACTTTAATTTCTAAAAGATCTCTTAATTTTTGATCATAAAAATCGTTCTGAATAGAGGTAAAACTTTCTGAAGTAATAAAATCAAACAAAACAGCGCGATCAGTTGTGTGCGCTGCTGTAACTTTTAATGCATAATTATACTTAAAGCTGTTTTGATTGTAAAGTCCTTTTAATCGCAATGCTCTCGCACTTTGAAAATACGGAAATTCATTCAAAACACTTCCTAATGCTTCCGCTTGCTTTTCTGTGATAGCATCGGGTTTGTTCATTAAGTAGGTATAATCAGTTACATTCATTTTTTATTCTTTTGTTTAATCGTTGTTTGTTTTATTGTTTAAGTGTTTAAAAGAATCGATTAAACAGTTAACCGATTTCAACAAATAAACAATTTTACCATTTGGCTAAAGATTCATTAAAAATATCCTGAGTGATTCTTTCAAAAATAGCCTGAAGCGCAGTATTTAAAGTGGCGCCTGTTGGTAAACCGGTTCCAGGGAAATCATAATAGAATTCGAATGGTTTCTCGAAATCATCTGTTTCTTTATTTTTATTGGTAAACCTGACATTTATACGAATCGTCAAACGGTTTTGAGCCGCTTGCTGATCAGCAGTTGCTGTCATTGGAGTCGTTCTGTAATCTACAATTTCTCCTTCGTAAACTAAGTCACCACTATTGCTTACTAAATTTAAATTCGTCTGATTTTGAATTAAATCCTGCAAAGCCAGTGTAAACGTTCTGTCAATTCCAGGTTCAATCAAATCAGCATTATTTTGAAAAAAGTTAACCTGAAACGTTTTGGCATCAATTTTTCCTGTTCCTGTAAAATTGTAAGGCCCACAGCCGCTTAGCATAAAAAGGCTCATTAAAGCTAATAAAGAATATATTTTTTTCATAAAATTAATAAGTAATCAAATTCCAATTTTTTAAATTCCAAATTCCAACTGAAGGAATATTTTTTTTTCAAATATACTAATTTGAAACTGAGCGTTAGCGAACAGATAAAGCAATTTGGAATTTGTTTTTTAGATTTTAACCTTTCTAAAGTTGGAATTTGGAATTTAAAAAATTTGGAATTTATTTATTTTTATAAATCGAATTGTTTAATTTTTCTATATAAAGTTCTTTCCGAAATACCTAACTCATCAGCAGCAGCTTTTCGTTTTCCTTTGTTTTTTTCTAATGATTTTTTGATCATTTCGATTTCTTTTTGTTCCAAGCGTAAAACCTCTTCTTCTTCAATAGTTTCGGCAAACAAATAATTGTCGTCCTGCATCTGGTAGTTATCTTCGCGGGTTGCAGGCGTCATAACAGCGGTTCTGGGTTCTTCTTCAAAATCTATTTCACTTTCGTTTTCCTGTGAACCATATATTTTCTGAATCAAATTAGGGTTGATGTCCTGCACTTTTGTACCGTTTTTCATCAATTCCAGAGTCAGCTTTTTTAGGTCATTCAGATCGCTTTTCATATCAAAAAGGACTTTGTATAAAATGTCTCTTTCGGTACTAAAATCACTTTCCTTTTTCTTATCACTAATTACAGAAGGCAAATTGGTGCCTTCAGTTGGTAAATACGATTGTAAGGTTGCTAAAGTAATATCACGATTCGTTTCCAGAACAGAAATTTGTTCGGCTACATTTCGAAGCTGACGAATGTTTCCGTTCCATCTGAATTTTTGCAAAAGCTGAACCGCATCATCATCTAATTTCAACGGTGGCATTTTGTATTTATGTGCAAAATCGGCAACAAATTTTCTAAACAATAAATGAATGTCTTCGTTTCTTTCGCGCAAAGGCGGCAAAGTAATTTCGACAGTTGTCAAACGATAGTACAAATCCTCACGGAATTTTCCCTTTTCGATTGCATTAAATAAGTTTACGTTTGTTGCAGCAACGATTCTAACATTTGTTTTTTGAACTTGTGATGAACCTACTTTTATAAATTCACCATTTTCAAGCACACGAAGCAAACGAACCTGAGTTGTAAGTGGTAATTCACCCACTTCATCCAGAAAAATGGTTCCACCATCTGCCACTTCAAAATAACCTTCACGGGTGCTTGTAGCTCCTGTAAAAGCGCCTTTTTCGTGTCCAAAAAGTTCACTATCGATAGTTCCTTCCGGAATTGCACCACAGTTTACCGCAATATATTTACCATGCTTTCTGTGCGAAAGCGAATGTATTATTCTTGGAATATTTTCTTTACCAACACCACTTTCCCCAGTTACCATTACCGAAATATCAGTAGGAGCAACCTGAATGGCTTTTTCGATGGCACGATTTAATTTCGGATCATTTCCTATAATCTCAAATCGTTGTTTTATTGCTTGAACTGTTTCCATGTATGTTTTTTTTCTTTTGCCACAGATTAAATGATTAACTCAGATTCTCTAAATTATAAAATAAATCTTTTATGCTGAAGAGATTTTGTTTGAAAGTTGATAAGTAATCCCAATTCTGAACCTGACAATTTTATATAGTTTAAAATCTGAGCAATATGTTCACTCGAAAATTCTTTTATTGCTTTTACCTCCAAAACAATATCTTCATTAATAATGAAGTCAGCGTAAAATTTATGAGGTAAGATTTTACCTTTATATTCAATTGAATATTCTTTTTCTCTTTTGAAAGGAATGTTATTTTCTCTAAATTCTATTTCTAAAGCATCTTTATAAACTATTTCTAATAATCCTGGTCCAAGATTATTGTGGACTTCCATGCATATTCCAATAATCTTATAAGTCTCTTTTTCTCTATAATATTGCATAAACTAATTAATTTTTACTATTAGATTTTAAATAAGAAAAATAATACAAAAAAAATCATTTTAATCATTTAATCTGTGGCAAAAAAAATTAATTCATGCTGCTAAGTCCAACTGCTTCACCCTTAAGCGTTCCAGAAGTACAGCTTGTAATTTTTACGTTTACGAAATCTCCAATCTTATAATTCTCCTTAGGGAAAACAACCGTAATACTTTGAGAATTTCTTCCAGAGAATTCTTCGGTTGATTTTTTAGATACTTTTTCAACTAAAACTTCAACAACTTGCCCAACGAATTCCTCACTACGGAACCAGGCATGTTTTTGTTGTAGATCGACAATTTCCTGCAATCTTCTCGCTTTAGTTTCTTCCGTAACATCATCTTCCATTTTTCTTCCTGCCAAAGTTCCCGGACGTTCAGAATACGAGTACATATAACCAAAATTATATTTTACATATTCCATCAAACTCATCGTGTCCTGATGATCTTGTTCTGTTTCTGTTGGGAAACCAGCAATCATATCTTGCGAAATCGACGCATCCGGAATAATCGCTTTAATTTTATCAATCAAAGTCATGTATTCTTCACGAGTATGCAAACGATTCATTTCTTTTAGAATTCGGTCACTTCCAGACTGAACCGGTAAGTGAATGTGCTTACAAATATTTGGATATTTCGCAATAACATGCAAAATACTCTCATGCATATCCTGCGGATTAGAAGTCGAAAAACGAATACGCATTTTAGGAAAACCAACTGCAACCATTTCAAGCAATTGATCAAAATCAACCGCTGTCGCTTTTTGCATATCCGATGCGTTTACGAAATCTTTCTTCAAACCCCCACCGTACCAAAGGTAACTGTCAACGTTTTGACCTAAAAGTGTAATTTCCTTGAAACCTTTATCCCATAAATCCTGAATTTCCTTCATAATACTCTGAGGTTCACGACTGCGTTCACGTCCGCGTGTAAAAGGCACAACACAAAACGTACACATATTATCGCAACCACGAGTAATCGAAACCAAAGCTGTGATTCCGTTGCTCATCAAACGAACAGGCGAAATATCACCATACGTTTCCTCTTTCGATAAAATTACATTAATAGCATCGCGGCCTTCCTCAACCTCTGCCAATAAATTAGGTAAATCTTTGTAAGCATCAGGACCAACAACAAGATCAACAATTTTTTCTTCTTCCAGAAACTGACTTTTCAAACGCTCGGCCATACAGCCCAAAACGCCCACTTTCATTTTCGGGTTAATACGTTTTACCGCATTATATTTCTCCAAACGCTTACGAATAGTCTGTTCTGCCTTATCCCGAATCGAGCAGGTATTTACAAGAACCAAATCAGCATCTTCAAGAGTTTGTGTGGTGTTATATCCGTTTATCGATAAAATAGAAGCTACAACTTCACTGTCCGAAAAATTCATCGCACAACCGTAACTTTCTATAAAAAGTTTTTTAGTATTCTCAGGTTTATTCTCCAAAACAAGACTTTCGCCCTGTTTGCTTTCCTCAATAATCTTTTCCATTGTATAATTTCAAAGTGCAAAGATAACGTAAAAGGTATAAAGATGACAAGATGGCAGAAAAAAGATTTTTAGATTTTAGAATTCAGATTTTAGATTGTTGGAACCGATCAAAGGGAATCTAAAATCAACAATCAACAATCTAAAATCTAAAATATTTTGTAGCTATTTCCAGCTTTCCATTACATCCCGATAGCTATCGGGACATAAAAAAAGCAAAGTTTCTAATGTTTTAAAAAGAGCTTCCGTTGGTCGCTTTTTTAAAACAAGAAACTTTTGCATTTTTTACTCCGGGCTTTTCACTTCAATCCGGGCTAATAAATTTCGGGTAAAAAAGAACATTTAGTGGTTATCAACCTATAAAAGTTATACCTATATATATAATAGGTAGCAATACAGATAAATCTGTAATTTTAAGAAACATAATATTAAAATAACTCAAAAATCAATTCGCGAGGCTGATATTTAAAAAAAATAGATACTTTTGTTGCAGAAAAATAGAGCAATGGCAAAGAATTTAGTAATAGTGGAGTCACCTGCAAAGGCGAAAACGATAGAGAAATTTTTAGGAAGTGATTTTCAGGTGGAGTCAAGTTATGGTCACATAGCCGACTTGCCATCAAAGGAAATTGGTGTAGATGTAGAGAATGGTTTTAAACCTAAATACGAAGTTTCTCCGGATAAAAAAGCCCTGGTAAGTAAATTAAAGACACTATCTAAGAATGCCGAAATGGTTTGGTTAGCAAGCGATGAGGACCGCGAGGGAGAGGCTATTTCATGGCACTTGGCGGAAGAATTAAAACTGGATATTAAAAAAACCAAACGAATTGTTTTTCATGAGATTACAAAGTCTGCGATTCTTAAAGCAATCGAAAATCCAAGAGAAATAGATTATAATTTAGTAAACGCGCAACAAGCGCGTCGTGTATTAGACCGTTTAGTAGGTTACGAATTATCTCCTGTTTTATGGAGAAAAATTAAAGGAGGATTATCAGCAGGACGTGTACAATCAGTTTCAGTACGTTTGATCGTAGAGAGAGAACGCGAGATTCAAAACTTTAATGCCGTTGCGAGTTATTCTATCGTGGCAGAATTTGTAAACGAGGCTGGAAAATCTTTCAAAGCTAAATTGCCAAAAAACTTCAATACAAAAAAAGAAGCCGAAGATTTTTTAAAACAAAACATCGGATCAAAATATAAGGTAGCCGATTTAGAAACTAAACCTACCAAAAAATCACCAACAGCACCTTTTACAACTTCTACATTGCAACAAGAAGCAGCGAGAAAATTGTATTTGCCAGTTGGAATCACCATGCAGCTTGCACAACGTTTATACGAGGCCGGACTTATTACTTATATGAGAACCGATAGTGTAAACCTTTCTAAAGATGCAATGGATGCGGCCGAAGCTGAAATCATAAAATCATACGGAAAAGAATTTTCGAAACCGAGAGTTTTTGCCAACAAAAGCAAAGGAGCACAGGAAGCGCACGAAGCAATTCGTCCGACTGATATGTCACGTCACACAGTAAATATTGACCGTGACCAAGCTCGTTTATATGATTTAATCTGGAAAAGAACATTGGCATCTCAAATGAGTGATGCACAATTGGAAAGAACAAACGTAAAAATTGAAGCCAATAATCACAGCGAAATTTTTACAGCTTCAGGAGAAGTTTTACTTTTTGAAGGATTCCTGAAAGTGTACTTAGAAGGGCATGATGATGATGAGGAAGAACAAGAAGGAATGTTGCCTGCATTAAAAGTAAACGAAAAATTAGTTAACAATTATATTACAGCAACCGAAAGATATTCAAGACCTCCGGCTCGTTATACAGAAGCTTCTTTGGTAAAAAAATTAGAAGAATTAGGAATTGGTCGTCCGTCTACATACGCGCCAACTATTTCTACTATCATCAACAGAAATTATGTCGAAAAAGGAACTCTTGAAGGACAGCAGCGTAATTATACTCAACTTACTTTGCAAGCAGATAAAGTTGATGAAAAGCTGTTAAAAGAAAATACAGGTTCAGATAAAGGAAAATTAGTTCCAACGGATATCGGGACAATCGTAACAGATTTCTTAGTGAAGAATTTCGGGAACATCTTAGATTATAATTTTACTGCAAAAGTAGAACAGGATTTTGATGAAATTGCCGAAGGAAATATCGACTGGGCAATCATGATGCAGGAATTCTACAATAAGTTTCACCCAAATGTAAAAGAGGTTGAAGCGAATGCAGAACGTGAAAGCGGAGAAAGAATCCTGGGTAAAGATGCTGACGGAAGACAAGTTTCTGTTCGTTTAGGAAAATTTGGACCAATGGCTCAAATTGGAGAAGCAGATGATGAAGATAAAAAATTCGCCAGTTTAATGTCTGACCAAAATATCGGAAATATTACACTTGAAGAAGCGTTGAATTTATTTTTATTACCTAAAAATTTAGGAGAATATAAAGGAGAAGAAGTAGAAGTAAGTAATGGTCGTTACGGTCCTTATGTACGTCACGGAAGTGTATTTATTTCTTTACCAAAGGGAGAAGATCCGTTAAGTCTTTCAAAAGAAAGAGCGCAGGAATTAATCGATGAAAAAGCAATTGCTGATGCGCCAATCGCAGTTTACAAAGGCGAAGGAGTTCAGAAAGGTGTGGGACGTTTTGGTCCATTTATCAAATGGAACAGTATTTTTATCAACGTAAGTAAAAAATACAATTTCGATAATTTATCACAACAAGAAATCGAAGAATTGATTGAAGATAAATTACAAAAAAATATAGATAAAGTGCTTCACAATTGGGAAGACGAAGGAATTTTGGTTGAAAAAGCTCGTTGGGGCCGCTCGGTAATTACAAAAGGTAAAATCAAAATTGAATTAAGTAAAGATGTTGATGCAACAAAATTAACATTGGCTCAGGTTCAGGAAATGATTGCAGCTAAAACACCGGCAAAAAAGACACCAGCAAAAAAATCAACAACCGCTAAGAAAGCTCCAGCTAAAAAAACAGCTGCTAAAAAGAAATAAATAAATGGAATTTGATTTTCTAGAACCAGTTAATGACGGAATTTTAAAATTCATTAGTTCGTTGTCTTCACAAGAATTGGGAAGCAAAATTGTTTTGCATACACAGGATCAGTTTCCTGATATTAGTAAAATTACAATTGCAATCGTTGGTGTTTTAGAAGACCGTCGTAACAGCAATGTAATTAATGAGGTTAATTTGAATGCAGTTCGCAAGAAACTGTATAATATGTTTCCTGGTAATTGGGATGCATCGATTGCTGACTTAGGAGATATCCTTGCAGGGGATTCTGTAGAGGATACCTATTTTGCACTAAAAAAGGTAACTTCTACTTTAATTAAGAATAAAGTGATTCCTATAGTTATAGGAGGTTCGCAGGATTTGACCTATGCATTATACCGTGCGTACGATGATTTAGAGCAAATGGTAAACATGGTTGCTGTAGATAATAAATTTGACTTTGGTAAAGAAAACGAAACCGTTTCGGCTAATTCTTATCTTACCAAGATTATTATCGATGAACCAAATAATCTTTTTAACTACTGTAATATAGGATATCAAACCTATTACAATTCTCAGGAAGAAATCGATTTGATCGAGAAATTGTTTTTTGATGCCTATCGTTTAGGAGAAATTTCGAATAAAATAGCATTAGCAGAACCGGTTTTTAGAGATGCTGATTTGGTAAGCATAGATCTTAATTCGGTAAAATCATCAGCTTCAGCGAATATGGTTTCTTTTGAGCCAAACGGATTCAACGGAAAAGAAATATGTTCATTGGCCAGATATGCCGGAATTAGTGATAAAGTTTCCTGTTTTGGAGTTTTTAATCATCATAGTACCGCACCGGAAGCAGGTATTATTGCACAAATTGTTTGGTATTTTATCGAAGGATATCATTATCGATCGAAAGAATATCCGTTTGGTAGTCGGGCAACGTACTTAAAATATATTGTGCCGCTTGAGGATGAAGAATTGGTCTTTTATAAAAGCGATAAAACAGATCGTTGGTGGATCGAAATTCCGTTCGAATCAAATGGGCACAATAAATTGAAAAGAAATACGTTATTACCGTGTTCATACGACGAATATTTGAGCGCTTGTAACCAAGAGTTGCCGGAAAGATGGTGGAAAGCACAGCGAAAAAACGCTTTATAAAGTAAAATTTTAAAGAAAATTGCGGTTTTTTTTGAGTTTTAAAAAAATGTTAAAATATATTAGTAAGAAAATAAATATAAAGTATAAAATTTAACGTTTTACGTCGATTTTTTCTGTTAGTTTATCGATGAAATATTTTTTTTTTATTTTATTTAACATTATTTTTGAACGGTAAAATAAATTTCGCAACTAGTATTGTTTTTTAGATAAATAATAAATACGTTTACGGACTTATAATAATGAATAGATAATCCCAAATTTATATGAAGAAGTTTATTGCATTTGCAGCAATGTTAACACTGGTAATTGGCTGTGGTAAGTCAGGAGACAAAGGTGAGTTAGTTGGTGTTACAGGAGGGAAATGGCATCCTGAAAAACCTTATGGAATGACGTTAGTTCCAGGTGGATCTTTTATTATGGGTAAATCAGATGCTGATTTAGCTAATGTTGAAGATGCTCCGACTAAAACAGTAACGGTTCGTTCATTTTATATGGATGAGACAGAAATTACTAACAGCGAGTACCGTCAGTTTGTAGAATGGGTAAAAGATTCTACAATGAGAGTTCGTTTAGCAATCTTAGCTGACGAAACAGGACAAAAATCTACTGGTGATAAAGGTAAAAAAGGTGGAAGTATTGCAGATTATGCATTTAATGATTCAGAGCCGGATAAAATGACGGCATATGATAAATATATGTATGATAACTACTATAGTGTAGGAACAAAAGATGATCCGTATGCTGGTAGAAAATTAAACAAAAAAGTTAAGTTAATTAAAGATACTAAAGCTTACCCAGATGAGTATTATGCTGAGGTAATGGATTCTATGTATTTGCCAATTGAGGAATCATATAATGGTTTAAGAACAATTGATGTAAATAAATTGAAATTCCGTTATTCTTGGATGGATATTCAGGCTGCTGCAAAAGCCAAAGTTGGAAAAAGAAAAGACTTCGTTAAAACAGAACAAGTAAGTGTTTATCCTGATACAACAGTTTGGATTAAAGATTTTGCTTACTCTTATAATGAGCCAATGCACAATGATTATTTCTGGCACAAAGCTTACGGAGATTATCCTGTAGTTGGTGTAACATGGAAACAAGCAAAAGCATTTTGTGCATGGAGAACTTTGAACAAAAACAGCTATATCAAATCTAAGAAAAAAGGACGTGATTTAGTAAACGCATTCAGATTGCCAACAGAGGCAGAATGGGAGTATGCTGCAAGAGGAGGTCTGGAATCTGCAACTTACCCTTGGGGTGGTCCTTATACTAAAAGTGATAGAGGTTGTTTCTTAGCAAACTTTAAACCAAGTAGAGGAGATTATGCTGCAGATGAGGCTTTGTACACAGTTGAAGCTAAATCATATGATGTAAACGGTTACGGATTATATAACATGGCAGGAAACGTTTCAGAGTGGACAGATTCGGCTTATAATCCAAATGCTTACGAATATGTTTCTACAATGAATCCAAACGTAATCGACGGAAACAACCAAAGAAAAGTGGTTCGTGGAGGTTCTTGGAAAGATGTTGCTTATTTCCTACAGGTAAGTACTCGTGACCATGAATACGCAGATTCAGCAAGAAGTTATATTGGTTTCAGAACTGTACAAGATTACATGGGAACTCAAACAACAGGAAGCGGAAAAAAAAGTAAATTATAATTAAATTCAAATAACCAAATCAAATCTATTTTAAAATTAAAACCTAAAAAAAAGTATTATGGCATTATTAAGTAAAAAAACAATGAATTTCGCTTATGGTATGGGAGCGGCAGTAGTAATCATCGGTGCGCTTTTCAAGTTGCAACACTGGCAAGGTGCTAGTATCATGTTGATTGTTGGTCTTGGTGTAGAAGCGTTTATTTTTGCATTGTCTGCTTTTGATCCTGTTGATGATGAATTAGACTGGACTCTTGTTTACCCTGAATTAGCTAATGGTCAGGCTAGAAAAAAATCTGATAAAGTTGAGGCTCCAGCTGATGCTCAAGGATTATTGTCACAAAAATTAGATGTAATGTTGAAAGAAGCTAAAATTGACGGTGAGTTAATGGCAAGTTTAGGAAACAGCATCAAAAATTTCGAAGGAGCTGCTAAAGCAATTTCTCCAACAGTAGACTCTATTGCGGGACAAAAGAAATATGCTGAAGAAATGTCTATGGCTGCTGCACAAATGGAATCATTGAACAGTTTATATAAAGTACAATTAGAAAGTGCTTCAAGAAACGCACAAGCTAACAGCGAAATTGCTGAAAATGCTTCTAAATTAAAAGAACAAATGCAATCTATGACTGCAAACATTGCTTCATTAAACAGTGTTTATGGTGGTATGCTTTCTGCAATGAGTAACAAAGGATAATTAGTTTTTGACTATTATATTAAATTTATTAATAAAGAACTAATTAGAAAAAATGGCAGGAGGAAAATTAACCCCTAGACAGAAGATGGTGAACCTGATGTATCTGGTTTTCATCGCAATGTTAGCAATGAATATGTCAAAAGAAGTTTTATCTGCTTTTGGCTTAATGAATGAAAAATTCGAAAGCGCAAATAAATCATCAGAAGAAAGTAACGCTTCAATGCTTACTTCTTTAGATCAGAAAGCTGCTGAAGCAAAAGGAGAGTTTGTTAAAGCTTCTGAGACAGCACATAAAGTAGAAGGAATTACAAAAGATTTTTACGCTTACATTGGTACTTTAAAAACAGATGTTGTTAAAGGATTTGATGTAGATAAAGAAACAGGTAAATTACCTTACGAAGCTATGGATAAAGGAGACAATATCGATAGTTGGTTTAAAGGAGAAGGATATAGCGCTAAAGGAACTGAAATTATCTCTAAAATTGAAAAGTATAAAGCTGATATTAAAGCTGCTTTAGGTACTGACAAAAAATATTCTGCAATTGTTGCAGAGGTTGAGAAAAAATTTGACGTTTCTGATGTAAAAAATAAAGATGGAGTAAAAGATAAATATTTATCTTACCACTTTAAAGGATTTCCTGCTGTAGCTTCAGTTGCAAAACTTTCAGCTTGGCAAAATGACGTTAAAAAAGTAGAATCAGATGTTTACAATAGTGCTTTAGGAAAAGCTGCAGTTGCTGCTGCTTCTTATAGCAATTATCAGGCAATTGTTGTTTTAGATAAAAATGCTTACTTCCAAGGAGAAAAAGTAACTGGTAAGGTAGTTTTAGGTCGTTATGACGAAAACACAAAACCAACTTCTTTCCAGGGTCCTGGGCAAATTGTTAACGGACAAGCTGTGATCTCTTTAACTGCAGGTGGAGTAGGTGAGCAAACTATTAATGGACAATTTACATTCTTAGAAGACGGAAAAAATATTCCACTTAAATTTGCTGGAAACTACGTTGTAGTTCCTAGACCAAACTCTGCTACTATTTCTGCTGATAAAATGAATGTTGTTTATAGAGGTGTAGTTAACCCAATCTCTGTATCATTCGCTGGTGTTGCTGACAACAAAGTTGTTGCAAGTGCTCCGGGATTATCTTCTGCTGGTAAACCAGGGAAATATAACATGAATCCGGGTTCTGGTAATGAAGCTACAATCGCTGTTACTGGTACATTACCAAACGGAGATAAAGTTACAGATAAGAAAACATTTAGAATTAAAGGTATTCCTGGACCAGCTGGAACAATTAGAGGAGAACAAGGTGTTGTTAAAGGGCCTAAATCTAACCTTGAAGTTGCTACTATTGGAGCTAAATTAAATGACTTTGATTTTGAAGTTGGTTTAGATGTTGTTGGATTTAATATGAAAATTGCTGGACAGCCTACTGTTGTTGTTTCTGGTAACAGATTAAATGCACAATGTAAACAAGTACTTTCAAGAGCCGGAAAAGGAGATCAGGTTACTATTTCTGAAATTAAAACTAAACTTGTTGGAGCTGGTAGTTATTTATTGCCAAGAACTGCTCCGGTAATTTTTGAAATACTATAATAAAAGTAGGTAAACCTACATTCAATATTTTATAATAATACCACGATGAAAGTAAGAAATTTTTTAATAGCTATTGTTTCTATCGCTGGAGGTTTTTCTTCTTATGCGCAATCTAATTTGCTAAATGCGAAAACACCTGCTCAGATAGGACTTAAAACTCCTGCGCAACTTATCTCTGATAATGATAAACCTTTGGCTTATGGTTATGTAGATGATAGAGATATCTTGATGGGAAAAACTACTTGGGAAATCATTGATTTAAATGAAAAAATCAACTTTCCAATGTACTTTCCGGTAGATACGGCTAATATTGGTTCTGACAGACGTTCTCTTTACGACGTTTTGACGAAAGCTGTTAAAAACGGCAAAATAACTGAAGTGTATAGCGACAGTTATTTCAATACTAAAAAATCTTTGAAAGACATTCAAGGTGCATTATCTCGTATTGATACAACAGATGCTGGTAGAGAGTTAATCAACCAATATCCGGATGACTACAAATCACGTGTTGTGAAGAAAAAAGTAGTTACTGGTACTGGTAAAAAGAAAGTTGTTTCTTATGTTGAAGAAAATGTTGGCCCAACAAGATCTGTTCCGGCTGAATATATCCTGAAACAAGACTTAACAGCAGCTGATGTTACACAATATAAAATAAAAGGATACTGGTATTTTGACAAACGTCAGAGTGAACTGAAATATCGTTTACTAGGAATTTGTCCTGTAACTCCGGATGTTTATACAATGAATAGTGACGAGAAAGATTATATCGAGTTATTTTGGGTTTTCTTCCCTAATGCTAGAGAAGCATTACATGAAGCAAAAGCATTTAACGACAGTAATTCTGCGCTTCCAATTTCATTCGATCAGATCTTAAATTCAAGACGTTTTAACGCAGTTGTTTATAAAGAAGAAAACTTGTACGGAGATCGTGAGATCAAAGATTACATGAAAGATAACGCACAAAACCAATTGTTAGAATCTGAAAGAGTAAAAGAGAAGATTCGTAACTTCGAACAAGATATGTGGAATTACTAAGTATCTAAAAATACATTATATAAAAGCTCTTACTGCGTTTGCAGTAGGAGCTTTTTTATTTGATACGGTTGCCATAATAATTTACAATTTAAGGACTCTAAGAATTGAATAATATGTAGGTTGGGTGTGCGTGTTTGATAATGAATTGTTTAAATAATCACTGTGATGGTTTTGTTTTAGTAAGTGTATTGTTGTTAAATGGTAGTTTTTTATGCCATAAAATTAAAATTTCAGTTAATTGTAGGAAAATAACAATAAAATAGAAAATATTGCGTTAGCTTTGTTACAAAAAATTGTTATGATGAAAGGGAAATTTTTTTTATTGCTTATAGTTTTTGTTTCAGGAGGTTTTGTTTCAAATGCACAATCGAATTTACTTAATGCAAAAACAGCGGATCAAATTGGGATAAAGAGTCCGGCACAACTTATTTCAGACAATGATAAGCCATTGTCTTACGGTTATGTTGATGACAGAGATGTTTTGATGGGGAAAACAGTCTGGGAAATTATTGATTTAAACGAAAAAATCAATTTTCCATTATACTTTCCTGTAGACACTGCCAATATCGGTGCCGACAGACGCTCGCTTTATGATGTGCTTACCAGAGGTATTAAAAGTGGAAGAATTACCGAAGTCTATAGCGATAGTTATTTTAATACTAAAAAATCTTTGAAGGATATTCAGGGTGCATTATCCCGTGTTGATACAACAGATGCTGGTAGAGAATTAATAAACCAATATCCGGATGACTACAGAACTCGTGTTGTAAAGAAAAAAGTAGTTACCGGGACAGGTAAAAAGAAATCTGTTACTTATGTTGATGAAACCGTTGGACCAACAAGATCAGTGCCTGCAGAATACATTTTAAAGCAAGATTTAACTGCAGCTGATGTTACGCAATATAAAATAAAAGGATATTGGTATTTTGATAAAAGACAAAGTGATTTAAAATATCGCTTACTCGGAATTTGCCCTGTTACACCAGACGTTTATACGATGAATAGTGACGAGAAAGATTATATCGAGCTGTTCTGGGTTTTCTTCCCGAATGCGCGGGAAGTACTTCATGAAGGAAAAGTTTTTAATGATAAGAATTCTGCAACTCCAATTTCATTTGACCAGATCTTAAATTCAAGACGTTTTAACGCCATTATCTATAAAGAAGAAAATATGTACGGAGATCGTGAGATTAAAGACTACATGAAAGATAATGCACAAAATCAGTTATTGGAGTCTGAAAGAGTAAAAGAGAAGATTCGTAACTTCGAAGAAGATATGTGGAACTACTAAGTATCTAAATAACATTAAAACAAAAACTCTTAGTACCTTTGTATTAAGAGTTTTTTTATATTTTATCTTTTACACATGTTAGATTATTTAATTGTCGGATCCGGATTGGCCGGAATTTCTTTTGCCGAAGCTGCCCTTAAAAACAATAAATCTATTTTAATAGTAGATAATATGTCTCAGGTATCTTCAAGAGTTGCCGGAGGTTTTTATAATCCGGTTATTTTAAAGAGATTTAGCGAAGTTTGGAATGCTCAGGAACAATTGGTTATCATGAATGAGTTTTATGATCATATCGAAAATAAACTTCAGACTAAGTTTAATTTTAAACTTCCTATCCTCAGAAAATTTTTCTCTATCGAAGAACAAAACAATTGGTTTGCCGCTTCGGATAAAATAAATCTGGCGCCCTTTTTATCTACAAAAATAATTTCAAAAAAATACAAAGGCATTGATTCTCCGTATGATTATGGCGAAGTCCTGCATACCGGTTATGTAGATACAATGTTGTTATTAGATACCTATCGAGAATATCTGCAAGAGAATAATTTGCTATTAAATCAGTTTTTTGATTATGGGTATATTGAATTTTTCGATTTCGGAATTCAATATAAAAATATTCAGGCGCGTAATATTGTTTTTGCAGAAGGATTTGGGTTGCATAAAAATCCTTTTTTCAATTATTTACCTCTTGATGGTACAAAAGGAGAGATGTTTGTGATAAAAGCTCCTGATTTAGATCTTGATGTTATCATGAACACAAGCGTATTTATATTGCCTATGGGGAATGATTTGTTCAAAGTAGGGGCTACATATAACTGGGAAGATAAAACCGATTTGCCTACCGAAGCAGGAAAACAGGAATTAATAGATCGAATCAAAGAAATTATTAATTGCGATTTCGAAATTGTAGAGCATTACGGAGGAGTTCGTCCTACGGTAAAAGACAGAAGACCCTTGATAGGAACTCATGAAGAGTTTAAATCTCTCCACATTCTTAACGGATTAGGAACCAGAGGAGTGATGCTTGGGCCATCAATGGCAAAAATTTTATATGATTATATCGAAAATGACATTCCTCTAACGCGTGAAATTGATATTAAAAGATTTCATAAGAGATATCTAAAAAGTCTTATTTCTGACCGGCCTTAGGATCATAAGAAACAAACATATTAATGTATAGATTTCTTGAAAGTCGTAAAACAAACGGAAACAATACAATCAGGGCAATTACTATTGCAATAAATGATTCTTCGATTGTAGCTTTAAAAAATACAAACGAAATAATAAAAGCTGCAATTCCTACGGCAACATTCAATCCGTAACTTACATACATTGCACCGTAAAAAAATGAAGGTTCAATTTGATATTTAAATCCACAATGACTACAATGATCGTTCATTTTGAGAACTTTAGTCAAGTGAAGCGGATTTTTGTCTGAATACATGCTTTCTTTTTGGCATTTTGGACAACTTCCTGTTAAAATACTATTTAGTTTCGATCCTTTTTTTAACATTTGCAAAAAATTAAAATTACCCATTGATTTGGGTGTGTAAATTTACACAATCAATTAGTTATAAAATAACATTACATGCTTAATATACACAATTTATCGGTTTCTTTTGGTGGTACTTATTTATTCGAAGAGGTGACTTTTCGTTTAGGTGCAGGAGATCGTGTTGGACTTGTCGGGAAAAATGGTGCGGGAAAATCTACCATGCTTAAAATGTTAGCAGGAGATTTTGCTCCTGACTCTGGAGTTATTTCTCAGGAGAAAGATATCAGAATGGGTTTTTTACGTCAGGATATCGATTTTGAGCAAGGACGAACTGTTCTTGAAGAAGCTTATGAAGCTTTTACAGAGATAAAAATTGTTGAAAAAAAATTAGAACAAATCAATCATCAATTGGTTACCAGAACCGATTATGAAAGTGAAGAATACAGCCAGATCATCGAAGATTTATCTGATTATACACATCGTTTTGAACTTCTTGGAGGTTACAATTATGTAGGAGATACAGAGAAAATTCTTTTAGGATTAGGTTTCAAAAGAGAAGTTTTCAATAACCAAACCGAAACATTTTCAGGAGGTTGGAGAATGCGTATCGAGCTGGCTAAATTATTATTACAATCCAATGATGTTTTGCTTCTGGATGAGCCTACCAACCACTTAGATATCGAAAGTATCATTTGGTTAGAAGGTTTTCTTCGTAATTATCCCGGAGTTGTAGTAATCGTTTCGCACGATAAAATGTTCCTTGATAATGTTACGAATCGTACAATCGAAATTTCGTTAGGAAAAGCATACGATTTCAATAAACCTTATTCTCAATATTTAGAATTACGCCATGAAATTCGCGAGAAGCAATTGGCAACTCAAAAAAATCAGGCAAAGAAAATTGAAGAAACAGAAAAATTAATCGAGAAATTCCGTGCAAAAGCTTCAAAAGCTTCGATGGCGCAATCGTTGATTAAAAAATTAGATAAAGTAGAAAGAATCGAAGTCGATGAAGACGACAATTCTGTAATGAATATTTCTTTTCCCGTTTCAAAAGAACCAGGAAGAGTAGTGGTTGAAGCAGAACATGTGACTAAGGCGTACGGAGATAAAGTTATTTTAAAAGATATTGATTTACTGGTAGAACGCGGAAGTAAAATTGCTTTTGTTGGACAAAACGGACAAGGAAAATCAACCTTTATAAAAGCCATTGTAAACGAGTTTGAGTACCAGGGAAATATCAAATTAGGGCACAACGTACAGTTAGGTTATTTTGCCCAAAATCAGGCCGAATACCTGGATGGCGAAATCACCTTGCTTCAAACAATGGAAGATGCGGCAATGGATACCAACCGATCTAAAGTTCGTGATATGTTAGGATCGTTCTTATTTCGTGGCGATGATGTCGAGAAAAAAGTAAAAGTACTTTCAGGAGGTGAGCGTAACCGTTTGGCACTTTGTAAGTTGTTGTTACAGCCTATCAACGTTTTGCTTATGGATGAGCCTACGAACCACTTAGATATTAAATCTAAAAACGTTCTAAAAGCGGCACTTCAAAAATTTGGCGGAACTTTATTGTTGGTTTCTCACGATAGAGATTTCCTTCAGGGAATGTCGAATATCGTTTACGAATTCAAAGATCAAAAAATAAAAGAATATTTAGGAGACATCAATTATTTCTTAGAGCAACGTAATCTCGAAAACATGCGTGAAGTTGAGAAAAAAGATGTGGCGAAAGCCGCTGCTCCTAAAGAAAGCAATAAAACTTCATACGAAGATCAGAAAAAAGGGAAAGCATTACAAAACAAATTAAGTAAAGTCGAAAGTCAGATCAAACAATTAGAGAAAGACATTCAGCACGATGATAAATTGTTACTTTCTAATTATGATAAACATATCGAAGATGCTTCTTTTTTCACCGCATACAACAAAAAGAAAAAAGATTTAGATCAGCTACTTCTTGATTGGGAAGTTGTTCAGGAAGAGATTGATAATTTTAATGCTTAATTAGTTTTCAGTCACAGTTTCAGTCACAGTTTTTATAGAGCCTTTGTTAAAGTTTTTAAGCTTTGACAAAGGTTTTTTAGTTTTTAGGAGCTAATCCAGCTTTCCGTTACATCCCGATAGCTATCGGGACGCAAAAAAAAACTATTTTTCTAAGCCATAAAACGAGCTTCCGTTGGTCGCTGTTTTCTGGCAAGAAAAATTAGTTTTTTTTGCTCCGGGCTTTCCTCTTCAATCAGGGCTAGGAGGTATGATTTTCAGTCGCAGTTTTCAGTTTCAGTCAGCAGTTTTTACAAAGTTTGTCGTCTCGACCGAAGGGAGAGATCACTCTCGATGATCGACAAAGATTGACGATTTTCTTTGTGGAATTCCTTGTGCGATTTCTCCTCCGTCGAAATTGACAAAAATGAGATACAATTAACAAAAGAAAAAAATCCGGTAAAATCCGCGTCATCCGCGTGCCAATATCAACAGCATTTTTACATCCCGTATTTCACATCCTACATTTCACCAAAAAAAACTACTGAATAAGCCCAATGCTTTTAGAATGCATAATTGCTTCACTACTATTTTTATAATAGCAAACAGAAACCTCTAAAGCCTCTAGATTTTTCATGATTTTTTTTGTCGCTTCTTTTTGATGTTTACCAGTTTGCCTGATATAAACTGCTTTTACGGTAACGGGAAATATTTTGCAGATTCGTTCGTACAAAACAGGATCATGTTGCGAATCATCACCTAATAAAACATATTTAAGGTTAGGGTAAAACTCCAGAACGTGTTTTATTTTATCAAACTTATGATCGTGATTTCCGCGTCCGCTCATGAAAAAGTCGGTGATGCCTCTTCTAATATCTTTCAATAAAATTACAGCTCTGGGCAGTTTGTGTATTTTAGTAAATTTTACAATAAAACGATACAAATTCCATTCGCTGCTTGAAACATAAAAAAAAGCATTTTCTTCTTCTTTATTATTTCTTCCGGCCGAACTCAAAGCCTGATAATGCGGTACAACATCTGTAAAAACTTTACGATCATTTACATTTTTAAATAAAAGGATATATATTTTTTTAAAGAAATTCTGAGTATGCGAAATCAAAAAAGTATCATCAATATCCGATATAATGCCTAGTTTTCCTTTGTGAGGTCTTATAAAACTGCCTTTTTCGGTTATGGTTTCATTTTCATATTTAATGCTCACTTCGTATTCCATCCATCCAAAATTGATTTGAGTTTCAAGCGGAATGCAAAATTTAAAATAACCATCGTCCAATGTTTTGGTATGAATTTCCTGATTACCACACTTTAAATAAATATCAAAATTTTCAAGCGTTTTTATTCTAAACTGATTAATAATTGAACGCGCATTTTTTAAGTTTTTCTTCTGAAAATCATAATCATACGTTCTTTTAAAAACATGGCCCATTACAATTAATTCTTCCTCATTGGCATAACCTCGATATAATTGTAAAATTGGTTTCATTAATTGCGTATATTTATAGATAGATGCTGTAAATTAATTATTTTAATTGACTTTAAAAATAAAACTTTGAAAAAGAATATCATATTTGTTGTAAATCCTATTTCCGGAGACCTTGATAAATCAGATTTGATTGAGGCCGTGGAGGAGTTTGCAACTACGAATAATTTTGACCTGGAAGTTTATGAAACTACAGGTAAAAGTGACCAAAAAGAAATACAATCACTTTATAACCAATACCAACCCGAACGAATTGTAGTAGCGGGAGGCGACGGAACTATAAAAATGGTTGCCGAAGCAGTAGAACAGTTTGATGTCATTATTGGCATTTTGCCCGCTGGCTCCGCAAATGGTTTATCTGTAGATCTTAATTTGCCCACTACAATCGAGGAGAACCTGAAAATTGCCTTTTTAAGCCGTTATATCGAAATGGACATGATTTGCATCAACGGCAAAAAAAGTATTCATTTAAGCGATATTGGCCTTAATGCCGATTTGGTTAAAAACTACGAACAAAGCAATCTGAGAGGAATTTGGGGATATGCTTTACAGGCGTACAATACCCTTGCTGATTCAAACGAGCCTTTTGTTGCCACAATTACGGCAAATAAAGAAACAGTGGATCATACGGCAAGAATGATTGTAATAGCCAATTCTAAAAAGTACGGAACCGGCGTGACCATTAATCCAAATGGGGCAATGAACGACGGAAAATTTGAATTGGTTATCCTAAAAAGCCTCGATTTATTATTACTTGGAAAAATCATTACTGGAAATATGCCAATTGATTCTGATGATATAGTAATTATTTCGACAGACAAAGCGACTATAAAAACCAATTATCCGGTTAATTTTCAGATCGATGGTGAATATTGCGGCGCACAGACTTCGTTAGATATTCATATTCTGCACAAACAAATGAAAATTGCGATTCCATAGATGAAAATTGAACTTTGACAAAATCTTGAGTTTAAAACAGTCTGCGCATTTTTGTCATGCCGAGGAACGAGGGATCTTCGCAAGTAACTCGACAATTTAATATGTCGTCCCGTTGGGCTATAGATTTAAGACTTATGTGTTTCTATAAATATTGCGCTCCTATGGAGCTACTTTAGAATTAGTCCTGGAAGGGCGTAATATTTATAGAAAATTAGATACAATATGTAATAGCTCCAAAGGAGCGATATTGAGTTTAGTTATTTGCAAAAGCTATTTATTTAAAAGGATTTCGTTCCTGCCAATCGGTTTTGGGTTCAAGATAATTGAATAATTTAGCAATGTTATGATTGATCAAAGCATTGCTGTGCGTGATAAGTCCGTACATTTTTAGGGGTTTTGCGCCTACTGAACTTTTAATTTCTAGAGCAGTGCGGGCAAAGACAATGTTAGAGAAACCCTGATTGATTGAATACGCGATCATGTCGTATAACATATTGAGATACAACATTTTTTCGCGCTGAATGGTTTCGTCATAACCCAAAAAGTACGTGTCTATTGTATTTCCGTTTTTAATCAACGTGTTGAAACCTATTAGTTTTTCGTCTAAGAAATAACCGTAAAACAAAAAGTCATCTTTCATGATTTCTTTAAAAAAACTGAAATGATTTCGCGCTAAGAAAAAAGTATTGAAAGGAGCATTTTTGGCCACATGAAAATACAAATCATAAATAACATCTTCGTACTTTTTAATATCTTCCAGAGACATTTTTTGTTTTTGAATTCCGTCAGCTTTTTTTCGGGCGCGTTTGTATTGATCACGATATTTTTTTGATAAAGCATCAATATAATCCTGTTCAGCCGTCCAGTTTTTATTGATTTCAAAAATCATGTTAGGCTGGGTTGAAAAAGTATAGTTGTTCTTGAATTCAGCTTGTAGTGGTTCGATCTCTGATGCAGTAAAATCTTTTATACTGGTAATATGTACTTTTTTTCCGCTCGCTTTCAGTTCTTTTTTAAGCTGGTTGATTGCTTTATGAAGTGTTTTTATCGCTTTAGATTGTTTTACATTTTTATCAAAAGCAAAGGCATTTTGTCCCGTAAGCATGTTGTTGCCCACGAATAATACATGCGATGCAAAATTTTTGAAAGCAAAATTACGCACAGAAGTTTTTAAGCACTGATCGCGTTCTCCAAAAGAATCGAGTTTTTCTGCAAATAAAAATTGGGTCAGGAAAATCCCGGCTAATTTATCTTCGTTGAAAATTCCAATAAAATGACAAATCATATTTACCGGACAAGAATTTTCCAGTACTTCGAGATATTCTCTGGTCAAAAAAATATTATTTACAGCCAGCGAATTCCATTCTAAAGGCAATGATGATGTGCTGTTGTAGATTTGAAAAGAATAAGTTGTATTCAAAAGTGTGCGCTAATTTTTTCAAAATTAGATAATATTTATAATAACTCACTTCGTTTAAGTTATTATTAAGAAAAACCCGTTTGATTTTTATTTCGAACGGGTTTGTATTTTTGTCGTTATGCATATGCACATATGATTCCGCCCATAAGCGTTAGGGTTAAAATCCAATATCCTGAATTGATAAAAATGTATTTCCAGGATTTTCTTTCGAATAAACCATTAATTGCCAACATTGGAAAAGCAAAAAATAGCCCTGATATAAAACCGTGAAGCGCTCCGTGTTTAAAAGTGCGATATGCAGTTCCGTAATCGGCCATAAAAGCAGCAAAAGAAGGTTTTGCAGTTTCTATTAAAGGCGGTCCGCCAACCATGCCTACCGCTCCGGACTGGTGAATTGTTAATGCTGAAATAATCATGGTCATCATTAAGGAAAAGATGTAAGTGAGTCCGAAAATTTTAATCATATTTCCGTTTTTCAGCGCTTCGGGTGTTAGTCCGGCTTCTCGCATCCAGACAGTCCCGAATACTTTAGGATTATACCAGATAAAACCGGTAACAAGAGTAGTTAATGCCGAAATAAAAAAGGGTAAGAAATTCATTTCCATGAGATTAGGTTTTTAGATTAGTTGTTCAAATTTAAACAAAAAAGTAAAAGAATTACTGTTTAAATGATGTAATCGTTTTAGGAAATATTGTTCTTCTGTTCAGGTTGAAAATTTGTTATTTCTTCGGATAAAAAAATAATATATAATTAAGAGTTAATTTTTTAAGAATTTGCTTTTTTTTCATAACTTTAATTCATCAATTTGCATAATCAAATAAAATGATAAAAATATTCTAACCTTTTAATAGCAAAATTATGGTAGTACAATATCAAGGTGAACAACACGGAAAAGCAACAACATTTACAATAAGAATTATAGGGAACAATTTGTCTAAAAGCAGCTCTAATTATCAAATCGATTTATTGGTAGGAGATAAAAAATTGCCAACGTTTACAACGGCAATTCACCAAAGTTTATCGAATTGCCTAAAAGAGATTTATTTGTTTAGAAAGCATAACGGAATTGTATTCAATGCTTCATCAGAAAAAGTAGCAACGCCTTTAGTACCTTACGATCAGGTTTTGTATAATTATAACAAATCGGCTTTATTTATGGCATAAGCCAAAGTTGATGGTTTGAAATAAAAAAAAAGACTGCTCTAAATTTTAGAGCAGTCTTTTTTTGTTTTAGCTTTTAATATCTTTTTATTCCGGATGATACATTTTTGGGTGTAAAAAACGAATAGGTTTGTAAGTGGGATATTAAAAATTAGTATTTACTTTTTTAGAACGATCTGCAATGTATGACATAAGCCATGTTACTTGTCCGTCTTTTACAAAGTATATTTTCTTTGTTTCTAAATTAGGCATACTTTCCAGAAAGTTTGCTAAGATATTATTTGCAGAAATAAGGTATTTCTGGTCGTATGTTTTCAAAACTCTTTCTATTTCTGCATTTGTTTTAGAAAGATTACTATACTTGTTGAAATTATTCTTCAGGATTGCATCGTAATTAATAACGTCTTCTAAGGTTAAAGGAATATAATGATCTTTAACGTTTTCATTATAATACAGAGTTGAAAAAGCCCATACTGCTCCTCCTGATAAATAAATCTTTTCTTTCTTTAATAAAAGAGGATTTGCGTCCAGCATTTCTTTGATTTTCTTACGCAGAACAGTATTAAAGTCAAAAGATTTTTCCTGATATGTCGACATATCATTGGCCTGACTTTGATTTACAACTGTCTTTTTTACAGCATCTGTAAGTGTCATTGTACCAAAATCAAGTTCTAATGGTATAAACTCTAATTTGTTATCATCAAGTTCATCAATGTATCCACCTTTGGTAGTTTGTGCACCAATGTCCAGCAATATAGCATTAGAATAATCAACAGGCGGTATAGCACCTTTAACCAGCATTTTAGCTTCCTCGTCGACGTTTATTATATCAAAACTTTTACTGGTAAGAGTTGTAATTTTATTTCTTAAAGCATCGATGTTGCGGGCAGAGGAGAAAACTGGAGCAGCAACTATAAATATATTTCCTTCAGTAATTTTAAATTGTGCTCTTACTTTTCGTAATTGATCAGCAACTATAATACTGGTCTTGTTGATGTCTTCCTGAGGAAGTTCACCAAAACTGGCAATATGGTCGGCAAGGCTAATTCGATCATTCGAAAAGTAAAGAATTTTATAATCTGCTTTCTTGATATTATTGATCTCAAGAACTGAAGTTTTTATTGCTCTGCGTCCGATTTCAATTCCAACATATACATTTTTTTGAGAAAAGGCATTAATGGAAAAAAATAAGTTTAAAAGAATAAAAAATAAAATCTGGGGTTTGTTTTTTTTAAGCATTGTGTTGTAAGTATGATTATAATAATTTGTTTTGGATGAAGACTTTAAGGTAATTTTGAGGTATTTGTGTGAAAGTCATAATTTTGTATTGAAAATAACAGGTTTCAATATGAGATTGCAAATTTATAAAAACATTTAGGAATATAAAGTCCCTTGTAGAGAAAACTGTTAATTAATTTATTGTAAAGTTTTCCAATGAATATTTTCTTTACAGAATGATTTTTATGCTACAAAATCAATACAAAATTTTTATTATTTTGAAAGGGATTGTATCATTTTGAGAGGCATTGATAAGTGCAATCATGATGCTGTGTTTTTTACTTAATTGAAATTCATCTACTTATAATGCATCTCGTTGTTTTGGCACAACATTTGACTTTATGGGGGAAAAAGTGGTGAATTAAAATAAAAAAAAATGAAAGCAAAAAAATTAAGAAAAAAAGATAGAACGAAAGTAAAATTGTCTGGCAAATCGATGCGAACAAAAGATATAATTATAAACTCAATAGTGTTTACTGTGGTTTTTTGTATTGCAACTTTTATAATTTCCAGATTAGTTTAGGTTCCAGATGAAATAAAAAAGCTCCAGATTTCTCTGAAGCTTTTGTTTTGTTCAAGCGTTTTTCTGTTGCTTATTACGTTTTAGAAAAAGAAATAACCAACAGAGAATTGAAATACGCTGTTTTTATTTTTACTGGAAGAACCCTCTATATCATTAATATCAGTTAATCCCAGATTATATCTTGCACCAAAATTAAGTCCGTTGTCAAGTTTATAGCCTAAGCCAAAATTAACACCAAAATCAAAAGTATTAAACGAATCTTTTACATTTGTCTTTTCATTTTTGGCAGCAAGTAAAAAACCTATTTGCGGTCCGGCTTCAACACTCAATCCTTTTGTTACATAATATTTTCCCATTAAAGGAACGTTCAGATAACTTAATTCAACTGTATTGTCATTGAAACCGTATCCCTGACCAGAATACATTAATTCAGGTTGAAAAGAAAATTTCTCGGAAATTGGAATTTCTGATACAACGCCAAAATTAAACGAGGTTACGACATCAACACCTTTAGTATTATCTCCGCTGATATTGGCAAAGTTTAAACCTCCTTTGACACCAAATTTAATTTCCTGGGCATTAACATTCGTAAATCCTAAAACTGTAACAACAGCTAGTAGCAAAATTTTTTTCATAAAATGTGATTTGAATTATTTGAATGCAAAATTGACTTAAGGAAAAATAGAAAAGGTCTCAAAAGCTTAAAAATGGATAAAATGGTACCTATTTGCTGGTATTTTTGTATTCGTTTGGTGTCTGGCCGGTAACTTTTTTGAAGGCTTTGTAAAAAGTTGTTTTCGAAGTAAACCCGGATTCTAATCCCATTGCCAGCAAATTATAGTTTTCATATTCAGAATTTGAAATCATTTCCTTCACAGCTTCGACCCGATATTGATTAATGTAATTGGCAAAGTTGTCTCCCGTTATTGTGTTTACAATTTGCGAAACATATCCCGCGCTTATGCCCAGTTTTTCGGCAACTTTTTCTCTGTTTAATGTACTGTCAGTATAAATGTGCTGTTCTTTGCAAAGAAGTTCCAGTTTTTGAAAATAAAGATTATCTGCCGTGATAGATTCCCTACATTCTTCTGGTATACTATCTTCTATAATTTGAAAATTGCTATATGAAATAGCAAAATCATTATTTAAAAAATTGTAAACAGCCTCTTTGTTTTTGGCCAGTTTGTATTTGTAAATACCTACATAAGCAGTCCAGTGAATTATGAATGTTGCAGAAAGAGCAAGGACATTCATAGTAGGGGAAATGTCATATTGAAAAAATAAGCCGGCTAGACAGGTAATAAGAAAGGCGAATAATAACGAAGTAATAATAGTTAATAAGATAATGATCCATTTTTTTTCCTGCGAATCTTTTAAATGTCTTATCAAAAAATAAGAATAAATCGACAGAAATGGGATGAATGTAACGGCTAAAACAAGATGAACCAGACCAAGTACATTGATTATAGCAATGCCTGATTCAGGAATAGTATAAATTCCTGCAACATGATCGAGATCTTGTGTAATATTAAGAACAGCGGAAAAGACAAATGGAAGTAAATACAAATAAGAATTTTGCTTGCTTTTTAAAGTATCATCAATTCTATTTATAATAAACAGAAATATAAAAGCAGGTATTAGAAATACCCATTCGATGTGGTCAATAAAGCGTAGAAAAGGATAGGGAGTAAAGGCATCTTCAATCTCAAAAACATGATTCAGTAAAATAATTGAAAATGTAAATAGCAGGTATGCCAGATATTTATTGGATTTACTATTGAATAGAGAAGACTTTAAAATAATTAAGCCTAAAATTATTCCCTGAAAAATCGCAATATTTAAAAGTGTGGTATAAATCAATTTTTTACTTTAAAAGTTGTTTTTAAGATTTGTTTTGGGATATCCTGGTAATGAGTTATTTTTTAAAACATAACTTATTTCATACGAATTGATAGGACGAATTTATAGTAATGCTGATAACTTTCTTATGCGATTAAGAAATGATTAACTAAAATGATTCGTTATGAATCAGACATTGTAAATCTAAATAAATGAAAAAAGCTTCAGATTTCTCCGAAGCTTTTTGTTGATTTTGGATGTATAAAAAATCCAAATTATTTTATAAGTTTAATTGTAAATTCCATTTGCGTATCCTTATGTTGAAAAAAGTCATCTAAAGATGGCCATACTTCGTGGTCTGGTATAATACCATGTCCTTCTGGCTGATTATCCTTTTTTGGGGCATCCTGTACCAAATTTACAATTGAAAATTGCGTTTTTATTTTAGAATTAGGAAGCTCATATACCAGTGGTGAATGTCCGTTGTGACGATAGTAACCGCCAACAGTTTCTACACCAACTATAGTGACATTTTGAACGTATGCTTTTACCAGAGAAGCAAAATGTGAGGCAGCTGATGCCACATTTTCGTTAATCAAAAGATATACATTGCCTTTAAAACCGGGCGATTTAGGATGATAAACAGGGTTATATTTTTCGTTTTGGATGCTTATATTGTTTTTGAAAACCGGATACACATCTTTTAGATATGCTTTTCCCATTTTTTTTGAAATACTATCCATTCGTTGCGATGTTGAAACACCCCAAAAATATTGCTCAAAAGGTAAAGAGTTGGGGTCGAATATTATAGAAGCTTTTATATTTTCTTTGAATGGTTTATCGGTGAGATACATTACAGGTTGTTCAAAGTTAGGGTCACTGCCACCAGGATTATTTCTCACATCAATTATCAGATTAGAAACCTTGTTTTTGTCTAGTCCTGCAAAAACGCTATCCAAAAATTGAACATAGGGTTCGAACTTAGGATCGTCTGATCCGTATGCCATACCAAACCATCTTAGATTCAACAAACCTGTAGCCTGATTAAGCATGCGAAAGCTATAAGGAGCCTGCTTTTTATAATCTATCAAGTCCGTAACAGGGGCACTAAATCTATTTTTAATGTTTGTTTCTCTTTGCTTCAGGGTTACTGCAGGAAGTATCTTTTTTTCAAGAGATTCAGATTTTGGTGAATTGTATTCTATAATGAATTCATTACAAAGACCGTATTCCAGCAGATAGTTTATACCAAACGATTTATTTACGCTGGCCGACAGTTTTTCTGTAGTGTTAAATCCATCTGCTGTATAATATTTATAAAAAGATTGCATCAATTTTACATCATTTACCCCGTTTATGCTTCTTATCCTCGAACCAGGTGGTATATCTGATGATTGACCATCGAAAATAATTTGTCCGTTAATATAAATAAGAGGATAAGGGAAAAATGATTTCTGACGATTCAGAAAATTTATTAAATCGAGATCGGGGATGGTGTAGTTATGCACACTTCCTTCATAATCTGCCAGGCGGAGCATTATTTTGTAAAACTCGGTAACACTCAGAGGCTTTTTAATACTTTTAATAGTAGTGTTGTAAATGCTGTCTATTTGTTTTTTAGAGCGGTATTGGTATAAACCGGAATTTGCTTTTTCATTTATGGCAAGGAGTATTTTAAGATCCTGATGCATCTGTTTTTCTGAAAGCATTTTATTGTACAGCATTAAACTATCCTTCGTGTTCTTATCAAATCCTTGTGCCTGAATTTTACAAGACAAGAAAAATAATAATATAAAAATTGATATCAGATTTTTAGTCTTCATAATACATTAGCTATAGGTTATGGTATTTTTTTTCAGTTTTTTATCCGACTTAATTATAATGATATCTTTGTTATTGACGATCGTTTCTACTTTATTTTCCCGCTCTGTTCTTGTGGTAAAAATAAGATAAAATTTGCATTAATTAAGTCTTACAGCCACTGTGGTCCCGAAACGTTATGCCTGATTACTTCATTAATGATTAAATAACTGCTTATAATGCTGAGTTTTATAAGTAGTAATGCTATAAAAAAACTTTAGAATTAAAAACCGAATTCGTATATTGTTCTGCTAAAATTAACTATGCCCAACATAGCCATTTTAAAAAATCTGCTTTCAAACGTTTTTCAGTTCATTTTAATAGAAATAGTCTAGATTATGAAAAATTCATTAATGTTCTTCCTTGCATTCTTAGCTTTTACAGCATGTTCAAAACATGAAGGAAAAAAAAATGTTACTATCACAGGAATAGATTCCACATTGCGTCCTGGTGATGACTTTTTTAAATATGTAAACGGCAAATGGTACGATTCTGTATCAATACCTGCATCGCAATCCGGAGTTGGTGCCTATATGTTTATGAATTATCCACAACGAATGCGCCTGCAAGGAATATTAGACAGTATTTCGCAAAGCAAGAATTCAGCGGGAAGTATAGCACAAAAAGTAGGAGACTTTTATGCATCAGGTATGGATACTGTAACCATCGACAAACGCGGTTATACACCTATAAAACCGTTACTTGCCAAAATTGAAGCAATTAGCGATTTACCGTCCTTAATGAACTTTGTTGTTAATGAAGAAAAAGTGAACAATTCTTCTATTATAGGTTTTGGAGTGGGACCTGATGATAAAAATAGCAGTATGAACATTGCACAAATTTATCAAACAGGTATCGGTTTGCCTGACAGAGATTATTATTTCAAATCAGATTCATCAACTGTTGCTATACAGAAATCGTACAAAAAATACCTTGCTACATTGTTTCAGCAAACAGGCAGTAACATCCAAGAGGCTCAAAAGAATGCTAATTTGGTTTACGATATTGATAAACAACTCGCCGTTGCGCATAAAACAAAAGTTGAACTTCGCGATGTACAGGCCAATTATAATAAACTGGCTGTGACAGATCTTGTAAAAAGACATCCCAACATCAACTGGACTACTTTTTTAAATACTTTAGGTGCTCAAACCGATTCTATTAATGTAGGTCAGCCTGCTTATTATGATGTCCTAAACAAGCTTTTGAAAACAATTCCCATTAATAATTGGAAAATTTACCTGAAAGCAAATTCTCTCGAAAGATATGCAGATGATTTAAGTAAACCTTTTGCAGATGCTTCATTTGAGTATACCAAAGTACTTTCTGGTCAGGCTGTTCAAAAAACACGTGGCGAAAAAATGGCTAATGTCGTAGATAATTACTTAGGCGAAGCGTTGGGTGAATTGTATGTAAAGAAATATTTTCCGGAAGATGCCAAAAAGCGTATGTTGGTGCTGGTGAATAATCTGCAAAAAGCGTATGCCATAAGAATTGATAAATTGGAATGGATGAGTCCTGATACGAAGCAAAAAGCGAAAGAAAAATTGGCAGCCATGACTAAGAAAATAGGATATCCGGATAAATGGAGAGACTATAGTGCTGTGAAAATAGCCAGAAATACCTATTTTGAAAATATGGTTTCGGCCGCTACAGCTGCATATCAATTTCAATTGGCAAAATTAGGCAAACCAGTCGACAGATCAGAATGGTATACTACAGTTCCAACAGTTACAGCATATAATAATCCTACTGCAAATGAGATTGTTTTTCCTGCAGGTATTTTACAAGCTCCATATTTTGATAATAATGCAGATGATGCCCTTAACTACGGAGGTATTGGTATGGTTATAGGTCACGAAATAACCCATACTTTTGATGATCAGGGTGCTCAATATGACAAGGATGGCAACTTAAAAAACTGGTGGACAAAAGAGGATTATGCAAAGTTTAAGTCAAAAATACAACAGGTTATCAATTTGTACAGTACCTATACCGTTTTAGGAGATTTACATATTAATGGCGCAATGACAGTGGGTGAAAATACGGCGGATATTGCCGGAATAGCAGTTGCCTATGATGCTTTTAAAATGACAGAACAAGGAAAAGGAAATGTAAAAATTGACGGTTTTACTCCAGACCAACGCTTCTTTATCTCCATAGCCAAAATATGGAGAGTAAAAATGAAAGACGAGTTCCTGCGTTTGTGGATTAACAATAATCCGCATTCTCCACCAAATTGGCGTGTTAATGGTCCTCTAATGAATACGACACCTTTTTACGAGGCATTTAATGTAAAAGCCGGAGATAAAATGTTTGTGCCAAAGGAAGACAGAATAACAATTTGGTAATATCCATGGCTCTCTGCCTAAATTTGAGTGGCTTTGTGTGGTTCCTCCACATATAAATAATTTTATAATTTTTAAAACAATCATTGTGCATATGAGAATTTTTATTTCAGCTATTGTATATTTTATATTATTCCACACATATGCCCAAAATGAAAAAGCCGTAACGTGGATTAATGAAAATGCAATTAAAATTGAAGATGCAAATCCAGATACTAACCTTACGATATTTAATAATGACATTCCGGAGAAGTTTGCAAATGCAAAAATTTTCGGATTTGGGGAAACTACTCATCAAGGAAAAGAATTTTTTGATATAAAAGCTAAATTCTTTAAATATTTGGTTGAAAAACAAGGTGTCAAGGTATTTATTATTGAAGATTCATACACTGCAGAAGCTGGAATAAATGAATGGATTAGTGGTGGAAAAGGTAACACAGAAACTATTGCAAACAATTTTAGCATCGGATTTTGGTATTGTAAAGAAGTGGTGAATCTTTTGGAATGGATGAGAAATTATAATCTTGATAAAAGTAAGGATGAGCAAATTCGATTTTATGGCATGGACATTCAAAACGTTAAAAAAATCAATCAAGAAATAAGAAGTTTAGTAAAAAAATATGACATCCCTGTGAGTGAAGAACTGCTTTTAGTAGTTGATAGATGTGTAGAAAAAAAAGTTGAATACGGTGTATCTACTGATTGGGCAGAAATTCAAATTCCAAAGCTAAATGAAATTGAGGGTATTTTACTCGATTTTAGAAAAGGTATGACAGACGAAAATATTGATGAATTCAATTCAACAATGAGAGCTTTAAGTTATTTGTCGCAATATACCGACTATGTACAAAATAATTATACTCAAGATAGAGACTTGAAAATGTTTGAAAATGCTAAATGGATTATAGAAAATAAATCGAAAAATAGCAAAGCTTTTATTTGGTCTCATAATGAACATATTAATAATAAGAAGGCAGGAAATTATAATACGCGAAACATTTATAATTTCGGAAGACACATGAAAGAATACTATAAAAACGATTATTATAGCGTAGGATTTGATTTTGGCACAGGTACACAAGCTGGATATTTTTCTAACAATGATGAAAAACCCAGTTGGAAAAAAGTTGAATTAAATGAACCATTTGCTAAAACTTATGCAAAAACACTTATAGAAGCAAAAGGCGAAATTTACTTTATTGATATGTCTAAAGCTTTAGATGGTAATTCCTCTGATTTCTTCAAAAAGAAATCTAAACAAATAGTCGCAGGTGGTGGAGGTTTCAATCCTAAAAAAAATTATTTGTATGAAAAAAAGTTTTCAGAAATGTTCGATGGATTAATCTTTATAAAAAATATTACACTTCCAACCAATAATTTGATTTCGAAATAAAAGTTTTACAACATTTATTACACAAAGGATTTAGACAAGTGACTTAATGGGAATTTGGTTTGTATTTGTGATGATGTGGAAAATCCGAATAATGGGCTTAATTTAATTCCAAATCCACTGTAGTATCAGAATGTTGACGATAGTTTTAAAAGATACCAGACTATGAATATAGCAGTTTTACTATTTGACGACTTTGAGACTTTAGACGTTTATGGGCCTGTTGAAGTTTTTGGACGACTTGTAGACTTATATGCTATTAAGTTTTATTCGCTAAATGGTGGACAAATAAAAAACCAACATGGAGTATCTGTATTGACTGAAAAACTGGAAGACATTAACGACAACCTGCAAATATTTATAATTCCTGGTGGAATTGGTACAAGAAAAGAGGTTGAAAATAAATTACTCATAGACAAAATAAAAGAAATAGCAACCTTCAGCAAATTCGTATTGACAGTTTGTACGGGAAGTGCGCTACTTGCAAGAACTGGACTTTTAGACAATAAAATAGCAACTTCAAATAAAAGGGCATTTGAGTGGGTAATAACAAATGGGACAAATGTAATTTGGAACAAAAAAGCTCGTTGGACAATTGACGATAAATATTATACTTCATCAGGCGTAAGTGCCGGAATAGACATGGCGTTGGGATTCTTAAGTGACCGATACGGAATCGAATTTGCAAGACGAGTTGCATTTGAAATTGAATATAACTGGACGGAAGACAAGGACAACGACACTTTTAAAGTAAAATAAAAACTATCGCCATTTGCTACTAGAACTGATTTGGGTAATTGGCTTAATGGAAAGGTGGTTTTGTATTTGGGATGATTTGGCAAATCAGAAAATTGGGCTTAATTTCGTCTCGAACATGCTGTGATGTCGGAATTTTGATGGAAAACTTTAAAATCTATTTCAACAAAAAATAAAATTGTACTTGATTTCATGCAGGAGCTTTTTTATGGCTTTTGAGTGCCGAAGAACATTATAATAAATCAATCAGAGATAGGTATGATGGACAACATCCTTATTATATTGCCCTCTTTGGAAGTAAGCCCAATGAAAGTATTGATGAAATTATCAGCTTAATACTTTTATTTGATGCAATATATTTAGCGCCTGTTGATACATATTTACCAGACAGAGAAAAGTATAAAAATAGGAGAAACCTATTTAAAATAGCAACTGGGGAATATATACAAATTTTGAATAGATTAGTTATAAACGATAATATTGATGCGCAAGTTGAGGTTTTACTCAAAGATCCTTTTATAGTGCAACATTTGAATAAAGTTCCAATATCTGCACGTAGGCAGATCTTACTCTGACCGTAGATTTGGTTAATCAAGAAAATGGTCTGTGTCTTTTTCAAATGGAAACACATCAACTACTGCAACTAGAATTGTTGGTAATTCGAATGATAACTATGGGGTAAGATACTAGCTGGAGCTAATGATTTCACAACGTTAATATCACCAGCATTTAGATTTTCCAGTTTTAGCAAAATCTTATTTGAAATAGGAAGAAATGGTAATTTAGGGATTGGAACTACGACACCTCCTGTTGCTAAATTAGCAGTTCTACATAATGTAAGTACTGTATTTTAATTAAGAAACTCTGTGGCTACAGGACAAAGTTTAATGACTTAATTATAACGAAAGTGCAACAGTTTCATTATTATGTGGTATTAATAACTTAGCACATATAACAACATATGATTTTGGTAAAGCTGGTGATACATTTATTAGGAGTGGCGCCGGTTCTGATCATTTGAATATAATAAACTCATCAATACAAGGAGTGGGAATTAGTTTAAGAACTACTAATTGAGACGTAACGAATGAAAAAATGAAAGAATTATCCAGTGATGGTATTTTAAGAAATGCAGTAAATAATAAAGGAAAACTTAATGTTGGGTACGGACTGTTGCTGGTTTTGATTTAGCTGGTCAGGAAGATTGAAGTATTTCGTTTGCAAATTCAGTTGGTGCATCACCAATTATCATGTCAAAATCAAGTATTAACCTATTTAGAATTATATCAGTTACAAGTAACTCAAATTCTAATCCTGATATGATTTTAGATGTACGTCAAATAAATAATGAAGATTTTTCTACTCTTACAAGTCCAGCATTCAGGTTTACAAGAGAGCTGGACAAATTGATTGTGATACATTGGCAAAAAAAAGGAGAAGGGGAGTAATGCGTAAAATTTGTTGGTGGATATTATTGCATTTAAGATTTACAGAAAATCAGAAATTTATAATAATATCGCATAAAAATCAAAATAACCGTCGGACTGTTTTTTTATTTTAAAATGATATAAGACCGTTAAAAAAGTACTTAAAGGTGAGATAATTAATTTTTAACAATATTTTTAGTAAGAAATATGACTTATTATTAAATATTTAGTAATTATTTACTAATTAAATATTTGTAATAAAAAAAAAGTTAATATTGTCTTAACAAAAAATATTTTAATGAAAAATAATCAGCCACTACATTTTTACATTTTTGCATTTTTATTTCTTTTTATTTCAAACCAAACTTTTTCACAGGCAATTTCTACCTACACACCAAAAATAAATATTCCGAGTTCACCCGAAGCAGCATTGCTGGGTAGATTTGGAGATATTCCTATTGGATATTATACTGGAACTGCAGAAATAGCTGTTCCCTTATATTCTATTAAAGAAGAAGGATTAGAAATACCAATTACCCTAAGTTATCATAGTTCGGGTATAAAAGTAGCAGATGAAGCTACATGGGTAGGGCTAGGATGGGATTTAAGTCCCGAAGGAACAATAAGTGTTGAAGTAAGAGGAGAGACTGATTTAGATCACAATCAGCGTTATAGTTGTGAGGGCGAACCATCTACAACTGAATTTAAAAATAGGTTTATTTATCCGGGAGATTATTATTCTCTCTTAGAAATTGGTAGAGCAGTGGCATCACCACCCTGTTTAGAAGATGGCGGAAATGCTTATAAGGATTCCTATTGTGTCATGACAGATTTACTGGCGGGTAAAAGACAACCCGATATTTTTTCGTATAACTTTAATGGTTATTCGGGGAAATTTTATATAAATCCAGACACTTACCAAATAGTTATGCTGGACAACAAAAGTGAGGATATTAGTTTTGAAGTGGGCTCTGGTGGTGTTAGGGCAAAGACGCTAGATGGTAAGATATTTGAATTTTATGTGCTTGAAGATTCGCATGTGGCAGCAGATTTGGCTATTTCAGGATATACTTTTAAATTAAGCAGGATTGTACTACCTAACGGAAAAGTTATCAACTATACTTATATAACGGAACCTATGATAAGTTATTATTATACTGAATCGATCGATTTCATTGGCCCCTCTTTAACAGGTTCAGGATCGGTACCCCCTGGCACAGTGGCTAAACATTCATCATTTACAACTTCTAATAAAAAAACATTAACAAAGATAGAAAGCTCAACAGCTTCTATTGTTTTCAATTTGGAGGATCGTGATGATATTGCTTCTCCTAATTCAACAAAAATTAAAAGACTGAAATCAATAGACGTTTTTTCAGTTCCAAATAATACTAAAATTAAATCTTATAATTTCAATTATACTTATTTCGGTAATAATACCGATGGAATTAATTCTAACAACATTTTAGGAGAACTTAACAAAAGATTAAAACTTGATTCGGTAAAAGAAATTGGTTATGAAAGTAACGGAACAGCTGATACAAGTAAACCTTCGTATTTTTTTAATTATAAAACAGATATCTTATTGCCTCAAAAGAATTCTTTTGCTGTAGATATTTGGGGATATTATAACGGGCAGTATAATACAACCTATATTCCTAATCTTGATTACTTTCATTACGATTTAGCTTCAGTATTTAGCACAATGTTAAATGGCGTAGTGAAGAAACCTTATTTTAAATTTGCTTATAATACTGCGAACAGATATACTGATAATTATTTTGCAGGAACAAATATGCTTACCAAAATTACTTATCCAACTGGAGGATATTCTCAATTTGAATATGAACCAAATTCGTTTTCGAATCAATTTATACCAGAAGTGTATAAAAATGCTATGGCTTATAAGAACAATTCTATTCTTGATAATAATGACTCTGGAAATACATTAACAAAAACATTTAAATTATCAAAAGAGGTAACAATTGACTTCACCAATGTAATAAGCGGTTACAATGTAAACAGAGCACCTTGGACTTATCAGGAAATGATTGGGGCATACATAGAATTTTCTAAAATTAAAACAATTAACGGAACACCTACTACAACAGTAATAAAGAAATGGGAATTGGCATCTGTGTATAATGTTGATTACACTAATAATAATAGTACTAAACAATGGAATGAAACACTTCTTGTTCCGTATGATGCAGATGCCTCAGTAAGTTATATTGTTACTGCATATATGCCCGATAATTTAAATTATGCAGATAATTTCTATCATTCTTCTAATGTGAATTCCAGGTTTAAATACTATGATGATATATATGTGGATACGTCGATTAGTAATCAATGTGGAATGAGAATAAAATCAATTAAAAATTATTCAAAATTTGGTATTATAACTTCAAATAAACAAATTAAATATTATGGAGGTAAATTACTGAATAAGTTTGAACCCATTACAATGCTTCATTATAATGCTAAAAGCAGTGGTGGCGTTACCGGGGGGAATTCATATGAATATATTGCATTTGCTAAAAAAATAAGCCTTGCATCTGATGACTTTGGTACAAATGGAGGAAATCCTATAGGTTATGACAAAGTTGAGGAAATTGAGATTGTAGACACTGAATTAAATAACAATGGAAAGAGAACATTTTATTACAACAACATTCCCAATAAAAGCAAAACAGGATTACCTAATATTCCTAATCTAACAAATGGTTTGATTAGTAAGGAGGAAAACTACAATAAAACAGGTACTCTGCTTTCTGATAAAACATATTTTTATTCAACAATAGGATCAAATCCTGTCTTTATAGGTATTAAACCGGTATTAAAATCCTTTGGTAGTTATGGAGTTCCTTGTGGAAACGATTATGATGCCACTCCACCACTAATTAATGCTTATTATAATGATAATATTTTAAGTGGAGTACAATATAAATTCGAAGTTTATCCGCTAAACTCAGCAAGGTATATGCTAGACTCTACAAATTCTAATGAATATTTTAACGGTAAAACAGTAACCAATAAAGAATCGTATACCTACAATAGTCAGGGTAAAATAAGAACAATTACAAATTGGGATAGTAATAATGATCAACTATCTGCAACGTATTTATATGCAAACGATTATCCAACTCTGGATAATATCGAACAAATCATGGTTGATGCTAAAATGACCGGTATTCCGTTGGTGACAGAAACACGAAAAAATACAGAATTGCTTTCAAGGTCAAATCTTGGCTATGCCAAAGATTTTACAACTAATAATCTGATTTTGCCTAAATATATTTTCTTCGGAAAAGGTACAAATGGGACTACTTTTGCCAGTTCAGAAAAAAAAGTCACTTTTAACCAATACGATTCAAAAGGAAATATTCAACAATATACTATGGAAAATGGCAGCAGTGTTATCATTTTATGGGGATATGGAAAAACAGTTCCCATTGCAAAAATTGAGAATGCTACATATGAACAAATAGCTGTCGCTCTCGGTATTTCGACAACAGCATTAAATGCTTATGATGAAAATAATTTGACTGCAATTAATGGTTTGAGAAATAATGCTGCATTGTCAAACAGTCAGATAACGACTTACACTTATATTCCTTCGGTAGGTGTTAGTACCATAACCGACGCCAAAGACGATAAAATTATCTACACGTATGATAGTTTTGGAAGATTGCAGTTTATAAAAGATAAAAATAACAATATACTATCTCAAAATAATTACCAATATCAAAACTAATCTGAAAATGATGAAAAAATACAATTATTACCTGATTTTCTTTTTAATGATATTTGGTCAGCTTCAGGCTCAGGTTTATCCAAATTATTCTCAAAATATTGCTGTTACTAATTTAAATAATAACGGGCAAACTGGTTCAGGAGGAGGAACGATTACCATAAATAATAATGTTTTAAGTATAAATATATCAGCTACTTGGGCAGCACTCAGTTATTTGAAAATTGGTACTGTCGCAACCTTGACAATTTCTCCGTCTCTACCAAACATGGAATTGGGGCAGCTCTCTAATTCATCAGGTACTTTATTGGCGAATTTTGCTGCAAGAATAGTAAATAATGAGCTAATTTTTTATCTTACAAACTCCCCTTCTCAATGGAATGGCTGTAGTTTTACTTTTACTAAAAATCTATTTTGTGATGTAACTTATACCTGGTATTTGGATGATGATCTGGACGGATTGGGAGACCCTTTAAATTCGATTACTCAAAAATGCGAAAAGCCATATGGAAATTATGTGCTGAATAATTCTGATAATTGTCCTACAATTCCTGGAACAAGTGCTAATTGTGCTAGTTTGGTACCAGTTATTCAAAATCAGAATTCAATACAAAACACTTTGTATAAAGTACCTTCTGCAATTAGTATTGCTTCGCCTACAATTAGTCAGGCTAATCAAACAATAACCTACTTTGATGGACTGGGAAGGCCGGTACAAAAGAATAATTATCAGGCAACATCCAGTGGAAAAGATATTATTACACCTATTGAATATGATGGTTTCGGGAGACAAATTAAAGAATATCTTCCATTTGCTTCTACTCAAAATGATGGTAAAATTATAGATCAATCAGTATTAGTTTCGAATTTAGTTGCACAATATCAGTCTAATTACGGAGCAGCAAATAATAATCCGTACAGTGAAAAACAATTAGAAAATTCTCCTTTAAATCGCATGTTACAACAAGCTGCTCCGGGAAGTGACTGGGCACTGAATAATCATACAATAAAAAGCAGTTATGAAACGAATGTGGATAATGATGTAAATAATAATGTGAAGAATTACGCCGCTAATGCCTTATGGAACTCGTCTCTTGGCTTGTATGAAATCTCTTTAAATAGAATTGGAACTGGCATTTATGTTGCGAATCAATTATATAAAAATATTATATATGATGAAAACACTACAACCATCCCAATTGAAAGCAATGGCTCAACTGTAGAATTTAAGAACAAGGAAGGACGGGTTGTACTTAAAAGAACTTACGGAACTGTTGGAACTGCTACAGTAAATGAAAAATATGATACTTATTATGTGTATGATAATTATGGTAATCTAACCTACGTAATTCCGCCAAAAGCGGCTGATTTGCTAAATACCAATAATCCGACCAACATTACTTCTACGGCTGTAGTAACTTCTGCAAGTGGCTCTTTAAATTTAACAGCAACCAATTCTATCCGGTTATTGCCTGGATTCCAGGCACAGGCAGGAAGTACTTTTAGCGCTGTAATCGATGGTAGCCAGCTAATTTTAGATAATTTATGTTATCAGTATAAATACGATTCCAGAAACAGGTTGGTAGAGAAAAAACTACCCGGAAAACAATGGGAGTTTATTGTGTATGATAAACTGGACAGGCAGGTTGCAACAGGTCCTGCCAATTCACCATTTTCAGACCTGAGTTCTACAGGATGGCTTATTACCAAATATGATGCTTTTAATCGTCCGGTTTACACAGGATGGACCAGTGCAACTCCAGCTACAGCCGCTGGTAGAAATACTCTACAGCAGGCTCAAAATCTCGCGACAGTAACTGTTCTTAATGAAAGTAAGTTAACTTCTGGTAGTATAGACGGAATTCAGGCGTATTATACTAATCTGGTAGCGCCGACAAGTTTTAATCTTTTAACGGTCAATTATTACGATAATTATACTTTTCCAAGTAACGCTCCTGCCATTGCCATACCAACAACGGTAGAAGGACAAACTGCTTTGAGCACATCACAGATAAAAGGGCTTGCAGCAGCTTCATGGGTAAGAGTGTGTACAACCAGTACTGCATCTTTAGGAGAGACATCAGCGATTTTTTATGATGCTAAAGCAAGAACAATTAGGTCCTATACTCAAAACTATTTAGGAGGCTATACTTATACAGATCATAAACTAGATGCTTTCTCGGGCCAGCTAAAGTATACTCTTACCGGACATAAGAGACTCAATACTGATACTGAACTTTTAACAAAGGACGCTTTTACGTATTCTGCCCAGGACCGATTGCTGACACAGACGCACTATATTAATGGAGCTACTACCGGGGAGCTTATGACAGATAACACTTATGATGAATTAGGGCAGTTAATTTTAAAAAAAGTTGGAAATACAACAACATCCCCAACTCAAAAAATAGATTACACCTATAATATCAGAGGATGGCTCACAAACATAAATGATATCAGTACGCTTACAAAATCAGGTGATCCTAAGGATTTATTTGCCTTTAAACTTAGTTATAATAATACAAATACCACGGGTGCCGCTTTGCTGTATAATGGAAACATTGCCGAAACCCAATGGACAAGCGCATCAGAGGTAACTCCTGTAATTCGGGCTTATGGATATTACTATGACAATCTAAACAGGTTAAAATCGGCAATATTTAAGAGAGGATCAGTTGCGGTTAATAATGCCTATAACGAAAGTTTGACTTACGATAAGAATGGAAATATCATGACCCTTTTACGTAATGGAGGAAATGAGTCAACTGCCACGCAAATTGATAATCTTATCTACAGTTATTCGGACAGCAATACAACAAACCAGTTGATGAAGGTAGCGGACAGCAGTAATAAAACAACAGGTTTTATAGACGGAAGCAATACCGGAGATGACTACAGTTATGATGCCAACGGAAACATGATTACCGATGCTAATAAAAATATCACTTCTATTGTTTACAACTATCTAAACTTGCCAACTAAAATAACTTTTGGCAGTGGAGGTAACATTGTCTATCTTTATAATGCAACAGGAGAAAAAGTACAAAAAGTAGTCACTGATGGCGCTAATATTACCACTACAGATTATTTAGATGGATATCAATATGTAAAGACAACAGCGACAACACCGATACTTAAGTTTTTTCCAACTACAGAAGGTTTTGTAGAATGTACAGGAAGTTCTTATAAATACATTTATCAGTACAAGGATCATTTGGGCAACATTCGTGTAAGTTATGATAAAAACCTTGTTATTCAGGAGGAAAACAACTATTACCCGTTTGGATTAAAACATAATGGATATAATGGAAATACGTCTTCTACGAATGATGGTTTAAAGTATAAGTACAACGGAAAAGAGCTTCAAGACGAGCTGGGACTTAACATGTACGACTATGGAGCAAGGAATTATGATCCCTCACTTGGTCGTTTTATGAATATGGATCCTCATGCGCATAATTACCCTTGGACTTCAGCATATAATTATGCTTTCAATAATCCAACATTAGTAATAGATCCTGATGGCAAAGATGGAATTGTTACAGGTTCAGGCACTAAAAATGATCCTTTTAGAGTTAAAGCAAATTATTATTATCATGGACTAAATAAGAAACAGGCACAAGGTTTAAACAATGCAATCAATTCATATAACAATAATGGAGAAGCTCGTTCTTTTAAAGATACTAATGGGAATACTACATATGTAGTAATGGAATTAAGTGCAAGTGAAGTTGCCGATAAAGATGCTGCTTATGAAAAAGCTTATTCAGATGTTGTTGAAGTTGGAGATACAACAGCTCGTTTTGGAAATGTTGTTTCCATTGGAGGGGAAAGTAAAGATAATCATTTTGGGCAGGCAAATGCGTCGTCAGTTACATTAAATCAAGATAAAATAACTTCTGTTTTAGGAGGTTTTCCTGGAGGCGACGAAGACAGTTTGATTAAGGGAACATTTATTCACGAAATCGGGCATAATCTAGGCGCTAGTCATGGTGATCCAGGTAACATTATGGATAATATTTCAATGAATGAACAAGGAAATAACAATCAAATTGGAGGAGGGGGAACGGGTACTTATAATTACAGCTATCCATCTATAAATAATAATGGTGTTAGGGCATTTATGGGTAGAGTTAATTCTCCAGGTTCTATAACGTCATATTATTTAACTCCAAAGGAAAATAAAAAGGTAGAGTCTCATCCTGATAATGGTGCTCCAGGTGTAATTAGAAAAACAAATTGATATGAAACTATATATTTACTTTTTATTTATTATTTTAAAGTTCTCTGCTTTTTCACAGGAAAGAAAAACAACTGAATTAGATACTATAAGACATCAAGGATACTTGATATTGGAAACAAATGGAATAAATAAAAATGATATTCCCTCAAAATTTTTATTTATTCCAACAGGAGACATTGAGGGAGATTTGAAAATATCGTTTATAAAAAATAGTCAACCTAATTATAATGATTTATATATTCCAACTCCATATATTTTTAATGATAATGATTTATTTGAGCTTAATATTTTTAGAAAAAAATTTAC